>NZ_CP065425.1:1843750-2151041 GCF_016772275.1 Heyndrickxia vini
TTCCGGATGAGCTTCAATCTATTGCGACATCTTTAGCGATAGAAAGCGGTCGGAAAATTACCCGTGCAAAACTAATACAATGCATTTTAATAAAATTAGAAAAGTATTATCATCTTTATTTAGAAAAGGGGTTTGCCCCTCTTAAAATTTTATGGGAAAGCTATGCAATTAGTATTGGTAAAGAAATAGTTGCCCGCACGGTAACGGGAACAATTACTGGAAGAGCAATAGGCATTACAGAGGAAGGAATTTTGAAAATTGAAGATCATTCCGGATTAACACATGAAATTTATTCCGCAGATATTGAAATTAAGAAATAAAATGATAGTGTCAATTTATTTTATTTGGTATACTTTTTATCGGGTAGTATCCATTGGAACTGCACCTTGCTTTAACTGTTAATAATTTCATAGTGTTCTGCCTTGATCCAAAATGGACGGGGACAGAGGGTCGAGATTTAATGTGAATGATAATGGGGTCCTTCTGCCGGTCAGAATGACTCCTTTTTGCTTTAAATAAATGATATCTCGGTTGGTGTTTTTAAATTAAACTCCAACATGAATTTCTAAAGCAAGGTCGCATTTGTTCAAGCTACTTTCTTATGAAGTCACCTATTGACAAAAAAGGAGGAAAAAGCATGAAACAAACGACTGATTTTTTGAAAATGAAAGAAATGAATGAAAAAATCGCGATGGTTACAGCGTATGATCTTCCTACAGCAAAATTATCAGAAGAAGCGGGAATTGACATCATTCTCGTTGGTGATTCGTTAGGTATGGTTGTTCTAGGATATGATTCTACAGTACCCGTTACGATCGATGATATGGTTCACCATACGAAAGCAGTAAAACGGGGAGCGACGTCCACATTTGTTGTTACCGATATGCCATTTATGACCTACCATTTAAACCGCGAAGCAACATTAACAGCAGCAGCAAAAATCATTCAAGATGGTGGAGCAAATGCTGTTAAAGTGGAAGGTAGCGGAATCGTAATTCAAATGATTAAAGCGCTTACTACATCCGGAATACCTGTAATGGCACATCTTGGACTGACCCCGCAAACTGTCGGTGTATTAGGTGGATATAAAGTTCAAGGCAAAACTGCAGAAGCTGCTAATCAATTAATCGAAGATGCCTTAAAGTGTGAGGAAGCAGGTGCATTTGCCTTAGTTTTAGAATGTGTTCCGAAACAGTTGGCAGATAAAGTAAGCAAGCGTCTTTCAATCCCTGTCATTGGTATTGGGGCAGGTGCCGATGTTGATGGTCAAGTGTTAGTTTTTCATGATTTGGTTAGATTAGGTGTAGATCGAGTGCCGAAATTTGTAAAAACTTATGCAGATGCAAATGAAATGATAAATCAAGGCTTAAAAAAGTATGTTCAAGAAGTGAAATCGTTGCAATTTCCGGAGGAAAAACATAGCTTTACGATGAAACAAGAAGAATTGTCCGCTTTATATGGAGGAAAATAAAATGAACGTAATTACTAACAGAGTAGAAATGAATCAAATTGTGAAAAATTACAAATGTAACGCGAAGACAATTGGATTTATTCCGACAATGGGATTTTTACATGATGGTCATCTCACTTTAGTAAAGAAGGCGAAACTGGAAAATGACATTACAATCATGAGCATTTTTGTAAACCCTACTCAGTTTGGACCGAATGAAGATTTCGAATCATATCCAAGGGATTTTGAACGGGATGAACGTTTAGCGGAAGCAGCGGGCGTTGATTATATATTCGCTCCATCTGTAGAAGAGATGTATCCAAATGAAATGGGGAACCAACTGTCAGTTTTAAAAAGGACAAATGTTCTCTGCGGGAAAAGTCGTGAAGGGCATTTTGATGGAGTCGTAACTGTTTTATCAAAATTATTTCATATCATTACCCCTGATAAGGCTTATTTTGGGATTAAAGATGCACAACAAGTAGCGGTTGTAAAAGGTCTCGTACATGATTACTTTTTTCCGATTGAAATTGTAGCGGTTGAGACTGTAAGAGAATTAGACGGATTGGCGAAAAGTTCAAGAAATGTGTATTTATCAGATAATGAAAGAAAAGAGGTACCGGCATTATATAAAAGTTTATTAATGGCGAAAAGCGAAATAATGAACGGTGAAAAGGCGCCAGAAAAAATAATTGCAAAAGTAAAAGAGTATATTACAAAAAACACAAGTGGGATCATTGATTATATAGAAATATATTCGTATCCTACACTTGAAAGATTAGATAATATGAATGGTAAAATTATCATCGCTATAGCTGTGAAATTTTCCAAGGCTCGGTTAATCGACAACATCATATTGGATGTATAGCAATAAATAAAGGGGGAAACATCATGTTTCGCACAATGATGAATGGAAAAATCCATCGTGCAACCGTTACGGAAGCAAATTTAAATTATGTGGGAAGTATAACAATTGATGAAGATATACTAGATGCAGTTGGCATGGTCGCAAATGAAAAAGTTCAAATTGTTAATAATAACAATGGGGCTAGATTTGAAACATATATCATTCCGGGTATGCGCGGAAGTGGTGTCATATGTTTGAATGGGGCTGCAGCAAGATTAGTTCATGTTGGAGATATTGTCATTATCATCTCATATGCATTCGTCCAAGAGGAAAATGTAAATAAACATCAACCAAAAATTGCTTTACTTGATGAAAGTAATCGGATTACACAAATGATTTCCTATGAACCTGAAGCCACTATTTTATAATTTTGAGAAAGCCGTATCAAAATAATTTTTGATACGGTTTTTAACTTTAATAAAAGTGTATTGTAAAGCCTTTTATGGTAGACTTATAAAATAATGTTTGAGACGTAAGGTGATTTTAATGACAAATCGTTTTGTAATAATAGATATAGAAACAACAGGAAATTCATCAAAAAAAGGCGATAGGATAATTCAAATAGCGGCTGTTATCATTGAAAACGGGCAGATTGTTGATCAGTATAATACTTTTGTCAATCCTTGTACAACGATTCCCGTATTTATTGAGGAGTTAACAGGGATAAATGATGAAATGGTAAGGGATGCTCCTTTATTTGAAGAAATCGCTGATGATTTGTTGAAAATACTAGATGGAAGTATTTTTGTTGCCCATAATGTTTTATTTGATTTATCTTTTTTACAGGAAGAATTTAAAAGGGTTGGGCGTTCGGAGTTTATTGGATTAACTATAGATACAGTGGAGCTGTCGAGGGTATTATTTCCATCTTCTGATAGCTTTAAGCTTTTCGATCTAACAGAAAGTTTTTCAATTCACCATGAAAGGCCACATCAAGCAGATAGTGATGCATTCGTTACGGCGAAGCTTCTTCTGCACTGCATTAATTATGCCAAAAATTTACCGCTCATAACACTTGAACAATTATCATTACTTGCTGTTGGTTTGAAAAGTAATATAGAGGTACTATTTGAAAAAATCCTCCGAAGGAAAAAGAAGCATATTGAAAATTTACCGGAACATTTAGAAGTATATAGAGGCATTGCATTACGCAAAAAAAAGAAAAAACATATTCAAAGAAACTATCGTGAAAAATACGAATATCCGATTACTCCGGATGAAAAAGAAAAATTGATGTCTTCAGCTATAAAGAAATTTGAAGTTAGAGATGGACAGTTTGAGATGATGGATACCGTATATGAGTCTTTGCGTTTAAAAAAAGCAGCATTGATAGAAGCAGGCACTGGAGTAGGAAAATCTCTAGGATATTTACTTCCAAGCCTATATCAAAGCATACGAGAAAATAAGCCGATTCTTATAAGCACTTATACGGTTCAATTACAGGAGCAATTACTGCAAAATGAAGTAAAGAAATTAGAAGAAATGCTTCCATTTGATTTCAAAACTGTTTTATTAAAAGGAAGACAGCATTACATAAATTTATTTTTGTTCGAACAAACGTTACATGATGTGGATACACAATATGATGAAATACTTTCGAAAATGCAAATTTTAGTATGGCTTACAAATACTGAAACGGGCGATATAGATGAGATTAATCTATCCAGCGGGGGCAAGTTATTTTGGAACCGAATTAAACATGATGGTTGGCATTTGAAAGATAAGGATCCATGGATTTCAAGAGATTTTTATTTATACGCAAGGAGAGAGGCGGAAAATGCCGATCTAGTCATTACCAATCATGCCATGATGCTCATAGACTTTAAACAGGAATCATCTCTTTTTCGTACATTTGATTACGTTCTTATTGATGAGGCCCATCATTTTGAAAAAGCTGCAAGAAATTTTTTCGGGAAAAAAATAGAATATATTCCCTGTAAATATTTATGCAGTAAATTGGGTGCCTTTGATAAAAGACAAGTTTTTTTCCGGTTAGAAAAGCTTATTAGTTCAAAAAAAATTACTCCTAAAACACCATCATTTGAACTCGATTTCTCTATAATTGAACTGGAAAGATGTATTGAAGAATTATTTATAGGTATAGCGGATAGATTAACGTTGGAACGAAAAAAACGTGACAATCATCAAAAAACACAACTACGTTTAGTAAATAAGTGGATGGATGATGAAAAGTGGGAGCAAGTTATATATTGTGCAAAGAAAATAATTGAAACAATTATCGAAATAAATTCGTCTATAAATGAGCGCCTATCGAGTTTAAAACAATTAAGTGATAAAAAATTAAATGAAAAAGATAAGGCGTTTGTTGAAGAGTGTTACAGCATTATGAACGAATTTTATGAATTACAGGAAACAATATATATGCTTTTAGTTCAACAATCAGATGATCATGTCTACTGGATTGAAGGAGACGTTAAAGCAATTCCTAATAGTATAACGATCCAATCACAACCAATTTCTGTGAAAAATCAGTTAGGTACTGAATTTTTTTCAAAAAAGAAGAGTGTTATTCTGACATCAGCAACATTAACAGTAAATAATTCATTTAGCTTTTTCGAAAATGAATTAGGGCTAAACCACTTGGAGAATCTTGTGAAAAAGCAAATATCATCTCCATTTCACTATAAGGATATGACCCAGTTGATTATTCCAACTGATATACCAGAGATTCTTCAGGTATCACCAACGGAATATACAGAATCAATCGCAGGTCACTTAATTGGAATTGCACAAGCTACAAAAGGAAGAATGCTTGTCCTATTCACTTCTAATGAAATGTTAAGACAAACCCATAATTTAATGAAGGAAAGTGGGCTGTTAGAAGATTTTATCCTAATTGCACAGGGAATAACGGCAGGAAGTAGAACTAGACTAATCAAGAATTTCCAAAAATTTGAGAAAGCAATTTTATTGGGGACAAATAGTTTTTGGGAAGGTGTAGATATACCCGGAGAGGATTTATCCTGCTTAGTCATCGTAAGATTGCCTTTTTCTCCTCCTGAAGAACCATATATTTGGGCTAAAAGCAAAGCATTAACGGAGGAAGGGAAAAATCCTTTTACAGCTTATTCATTACCAGAAGCCGTCATTCGTTTTAAACAAGGGTTTGGAAGATTAATTAGAAGAGACACTGATAAAGGAATTGTTATCGTTTTTGACCGAAGGATAGAATCAACAAAGTATGGCAAGGCATTTTTGAAATCAATACCAAAAATTCCCGTCAAACACGCCTCGTTAAAGGAAATTATTGAAATTGTTGAAAAGTGGTTTTAAACGGAACAAAAAATACGCTGAAAGACAGCGTAAAAGTGGACTAGAAAAATTTTTTAAAATCGTAAATGTAATGATTTTTACAAGTTATTTATTGATATAATGATCATTAGCGTATTTATATTGTGGCTTTAATCAGCTATGATATTTATAACAATATTTGTTTATTTGTAGGGGGATTTATATGGATAGTAAGATTGAAATATTATCAACGATAAAAATCGATTATCAATCTGATTTATATAAAATTGTTGATGCCTTAAATCGAACATTAAAGCAAAAAGATTTAATGTTTGGTTTAGCCCTCGATTCAGAGGATAAAAGTAAAGCGGTTTTTACAATTTATCGTACATAATAGGGGTTTAAAATGAAAAAATGGATTATAAGTTTCTGTTTATTGCTACTAATCGTTTTAGGATTTTCCGTAAATATTTATTATCAATCAACAAAACCGATCAATAAAGCGGAAAGTTTCGCAAAAAAAACGGCCAAGGAAAAGGCAAACCTTGTTTCAATGGATCAGTTTTATTTATATAATGGTAATGAAAGCTATTATATTACAGTTGGAAAGAAAAAAAATGGTGAAAAGATTGCTGTATGGATTCCTGAAAAAAATAATGACCAAGTTATTGTTGAAAAAATGTCTGATGGACTATCGAAAAAAGATGCAATTAAAAAACTAAAGGAAAAAGAAACACCTGCAAAAATTTTAGGTAGTAGGTTAGGAATGCTAAATAATGAGCCCGTATGGGAAATATCTTATCTTGATCAATCATCTCATTTAAACTACGCCTATATTTACTTTTTAAAGTCAAATAATAAAACACCATATATGATTTATAATATTTAAAAAAGGTGAGGAGAAATTATGGCCATACAACTAGCCAATCGTGTAAGTGCCCTTACACCATCATCTACATTAGCAATTACTGCGAAAGCAAAAGCTATGAAGGCAGAAGGAATCGATGTTATCGGTTTAGGTGCTGGGGAACCAGATTTTAATACGCCACAACATATTATAGATGCTGCAGCAGAATCAATGAATAAAGGATTCACAAAATATACAGCAACAGGTGGATTACCTGAATTAAAGAAAGCAATAATAAATAAATTTAAGCAAGACCAGCATATTGATTATCAAGCTTCTGAAATTATTGTTACTAATGGAGCAAAACACGCTTTATACACCCTTTTTCAAGTTCTATTAAATGCGGGGGATGAAGTAATTATTCCTATTCCATATTGGGTAAGTTACCCGGAACAAGTAAAACTTGCTGGAGGAGAGCCTGTATATATTAATGGTCAAGAAGAAAATAATTTCAAAATTACACCTGAACAACTTACGGCTGCCATTACAAAAAAAACAAAAGCCATTATTATAAATTCACCAAGCAATCCAACAGGAATGCTTTATACGAAAGAAGAATTAACTAAATTAGGTGAAATTTGTTTAGAGTATAATATATTAATTATTTCGGATGAAATATATGAAAAATTAATCTACGACTTCCATCAGCATGTTTCAATAGCCGAAATTTCGCCAGAATTAAAGGATCAAACAATTGTTATTAACGGTGTCTCCAAGTCACATTCAATGACTGGATGGCGAATCGGTTATGCAGCAGGTAACAGTGAAATAATTAAAGCGATGACAGACCTTGCAAGTCACTCTACATCAAATCCAACGACACCATCTCAATATGGAGCAATCGCTGCATATAACGGTACACAAGAAGCCGTTGAAATGATGCGTGAGGCATTTGAGAACCGATTAAATATAATTTATACTAAATTGATTACTATTCCAGGCATTAGCTGTCTTAAACCTCAAGGTGCTTTCTATTTATTTCCAAACGTTATAGAAGCTGCAAGAAAGACGGGGTTTAAAACCGTTGATGAATTTGCAACAGCATTGCTAGAGGAAGCTAATGTTGCAGTTATTCCAGGATCCGGATTTGGGGCTCCTGACTATATTCGTTTATCCTATGCCACTTCATTAGAAAATCTAGAAGAGGCAGTTAAAAGAATTGAACGATATATTAACCAGAAATTAAATTAGCTGGTTAATGCATAGAAAAGCCATGCATATTTATGGCTTTTTTATTTTGATTTTTGTTTAGAACATTTCAGATAAAAGGAAAATCATATGACAGATTTTCCTTATTCCTTTTTTGCTAGGCATGTTTTATACTTGTTATGAGGTGTACGGTATGGAAAAAGAGATTATTTTAGCTTGGATAGAAGAGGGGAGCATTCAGATTCCTCAGTTATTAATGGCTAATTATAAAAAAATTGGTTTGAATGAAACGGAAGTCATGCTAATCCTGCAAGTATATTCCTTTTTAGAAAAAGGAAATGACTTTCCGACCCCAGAAGAACTTTCAGAACGGATGACAATACAAAATAGTATGTGTTCTTCAATCCTGCGAAAACTTGTTCAAAATCAATATATTAGTATTGAAGAAGGTGTCACAGAAGATAATATTCGATTGGAAAAATACTCTTTAACCCCTTTATGGAATAAACTTATTGAAAATATTATTTATGATAAAAAACAATCAGAGCTAGAAAAAAATTTATATGAGGAAAAAAACCTCTATACTATTTTTGAAAATGAGTTTGGCCGACCACTTTCACCACTGGAATGTGAAACATTGGCAATGTGGCTGGATCAAGATCACCAATCTACAACAGTCATTATTGCTGCATTAAGAGAAGCTGTTATTTCAGGAAAATTAAACTTTCGATATATAGATCGTATTTTATTTGAATGGAAGAAAAATGGGGTTCAAACGATAGAACAAGCTAGAGACTTCGGCCAAAAGTTTAGACAACAACAACGCAAAAAAACTCAATCAGTACAAAAAAGCTCGAACACTGTGCCATTTTACAATTGGTTAGAACAATAGGCACTTTTTTTGTTCGAAAACGTAAGGTGGCAATAAAAATGTTAAATTTACAGCAGATTCGATTTTGTTTGGATGAAATGGGAAAATTATTCCCACATGCTCATTGTGAACTAAATCATTCTAATCCCTTTGAATTGGTTATAGCAGTTTCCCTTTCTGCACAATGTACAGATGCACTTGTAAATAAAGTGACGGAAAATCTTTTTAAAAAATATAAAACCCCAGAAGACTTTTTATCTGTTTCTCTTGAGGAATTACAAAATGATATACGATCAATTGGTTTATTTCGTAATAAAGCAAAAAATATTCAAAAGCTATGTCAATTGCTTATTACTGAATATAATGGAGAACTTCCTAGAGATAGGGACGAATTAACGAAACTTCCCGGAGTTGGTAGAAAAACAGCAAATGTCGTTGTTTCAGTCGCTTTTGGAATTCCAGCAATTGCAGTCGATACGCATGTGGAAAGAGTAAGTAAACGTTTGGGAATTTGTAAGTGGAAAGATTCTGTGCTAGATGTGGAAAAAACATTGATGAGAAAAATTCCAGAAGAAGAGTGGTCCATTACACATCATCGAATGATATTTTTCGGAAGGTATCATTGTAAGGCACAAAACCCTAAATGTACTAGTTGTCCTTTACTAAATCTATGTCGAGAAGGTAAAAAGAGAATAAAAAATAGAGGCTGACCATTGGTCAGCCTCTATTTTTTGTATTGCTAAATTTTTATTGTCTATATTAATGATTTGAGCCATCATCGGAATGACCCGGCGTAGTTTGTTCACCACTATCTCCATTATCATTTCCTCCACCGTCGTCATTCCCGTTGTCATTCCCGCTTCCATTATCGTTACCATTGCCATTCCCGTTGTCATTACCATTACCATTCCCGTTGTCATTGCCATTCCCGTTGCCGTTGTCATTACCACTACCATTCCCGTTGTCATTGCCATTATCGTTACCATTGTCTTTGCCATTGCCGTTATTATTTCCATTATCATTGCCGTTCTTATCTTTATCCTTATCTTTTCCTTTGTCCTTATCTTCTTTATCTTTAGACTCGCCTAATTTGATCGTTATGCTCGCAGGTTTACTTCTTTGATTGCCTAGTACAGCTGTTACTTCAATTCGGTATGTGCCGCCTAAGTTTGGATTTGAAATGGATAATGTTGTGTCTTTCGTACTTCCTAACGATTGTTTTGCCTCATCATTAAATGATGCTGATATTTCAAAGGAAACACCTTCTTTTAATTTTGGGTGATACCAATTAATGACAATTTCATTTGAAGCTTGGTTGTATGTTCCTTTAAGTCCAGTTGGTGCTTCTAATTGATCATATTTTTGTGAAACCTGTGACGGTTCTTCATGTCCTCGTACAAATAATTCATACGCAATATTGCCACTAGGTGTATATGGACTTGGTTTTTGAGCAGGATTTGTTCCCGCCTCTACTGGTAATTTAACAACACTTTGCGGCATTTCAAAGTCAGGTGTATCTTTACCTTGAGATACATGTGACATTAAATTTTTAAATATTAGCTGTGATATTTTTTGTTCACTAGATGTTAAATAGTACTTAAATTTGTTATTCTCATCATATTTGCTATCGTATCCCGTCCAAACTGCTGCGGTGTAATTTGTTGTATAACCGACAAACCAGGCATCTTGGCTTGCTCCCTTAGGTATACTGTATTTTTGTACCTCATCAGCAGGGAAGTTAGTTGTTCCTGTTTTACCCGCTGCATGTAAGCCTGGTACATTCGCTGCCCTACCTGTACCAATTGTTAACACGTCTTTAAGCATATCGGTAATCATATAGGCAGTATAGTCTTTCATTGCGATCTTTGGTTCAGGACTTGTTTTAATTACTGTATCACCGTCATGAAGAACAATTTTTCTAACAGTATGCGGTTTTGTATATATCCCATTATTACCAAATGCCGCATAAGCTCCTGCCATTTGAACTGGTGAGACACCAACACCGCCACCTATTGAATAGGCTTCATGCATTTCCTTGAATTTTATTCCAAGATTTTTGGCGAATGCTTTTGCATTGTCTAGACCCGCCTCTTGTAAAGCTTTTAAGGCAGGAATGTTTCTGGAATTATATAACGCTTTTCGAATAGAAATTTGTCCTTGATATCCGAAATCCCAGTTGTTAATAGGTGTTCCATCAAAATATTTATACGGTTCATCTTTAATTTGATGATAAGTAGACCATTGTTTATGTTCAATTACCGGACCATAATCAAGTATTGGTTTAATTGTTGATCCAGGTGAGCGCTCAATATCTGTTGCATAGTTCATGCCGCGTGCTACTTTCGGATTTCTTGCACCGCCGATCGCACGAATTTCGCCCGTTTTTGTATCTAATAATGTAATTCCGGCTCGGAATTTATCATCAGGATACTGAACAATATCATTTGAATTTAAGACTTTTTCCGTATACTCTTGTGCATCTGGATCAATAGTTGTATAAATTTTTAAACCATCAGAGAAAATATTATAGCCCATTGCTTCTACTTCATCGATTACTACATCAACAAATGCATCATATTTATTTTGAGCTGGTTTTTTTCTATCCTTTTTCTTTACAAGACCTTTAGTAACGGATATTTTTTTTGCCTCTTCCATTTCTTGCTTTGTAATTTTTTTATGTTGATACATTAAGCCTAGTACAACATTTTTGCGTTTTTCTGCAAGATCAGGGTGATTAAAGGGATTATAATTATTTGGACTTTGCTGTATTCCAGCTATAAGTGCCATTTGTGGCAAAGTTAATTTATCAAGACTTTTATTATAATAATATTTGGCCGCTGTTGAAATTCCATGAACTCCATCTGACATATAAATTTTATTAACATACATTTCAAAGATTTCTTCTTTTGTATACTGTCTTTCTAATTGTAAAGATAACCATGCTTCTTGCGCTTTACGCTCCAACGTCTTTTTCTCAGTTAGAAAGGACATCTTCACTACTTGTTGGGTGATTGTACTTGCACCCTCAGATCCAAATCCACGTTTAAAGTTTGCTAACACGGCACCACCCAATCGTATCGGATCAATCCCATGATGTTTGAAGAAGCGAATATCTTCAGTAGCTAAGATAGCATCTTTCATCCGATCAGGTATTTTATCATAGGCGATATAATCGCGATTAACTGAACCGACAGTTTCGATTAATTTATTGTTCATTCCATATATTTCTGATGCGATTGGATCTTTTAGCATTTTTTTATCTAACTTAGGTGCTTTACTTGCATAATAGGCGAACGTTCCAGCACCAGCTAAGAAACCAATGATTCCGATAATAACAATTGTCAAAATGATTTTCTTGAAAATTGACTTTTTTTTCTTTTTTTTATTTTGTTTATTTTTTCCGGTTTCTTGCTGTTTCCTACGCTCTTCACGCGTTTGATATTTTTCTGTCATAATAATATTTCCTCTCTTTCCTAAACCAAAGCGAGTGATTTAGAAGTATAACACAACGGTTGAAATTCTTTAACCATTTTTAATGATTTTTTTAATAACTTGTAAATAATCAATTCTGGGATAAAGCCCTATAGGTATAAGATGTCCATATTGTATAATTTCTTCTTTTTTTATCGATTTTCTTCCTCCTGAAGCCATCCTACTCCAAAAGTTAAATAAAAATTGACTCTCTAATAAAAAAATCTCTTCCGATTTAGCAAATCGAAGAATAACAAAGGAAATACCATTTTGTTGAACAACTTTTTTCATATGATCAATTTGATGTTCATGGAAATTTTGTAATGGAAAGGATGTGGTATTATTCGTTTCCTTTGCTTCAAAATCAATATATTTTCCTTGAAACACACCGTTATAATCAGTTGTTGATGGTTGTTTAAAATAAGCCTCTTTAATGACAGCAGTACTTCTAGACTTATAATCAACATGAACAATTTGTACAGGGGTGGGCTTCTTATGAATGACAGCCAAATCATTTTGTAAATAATATTGGTTTGTTATATTTAAGTCTTCTTCTAACGTCATTCCTCTATTACTGTATGAAATACTATTCGATGTTTTTCGTGGATTTTTGTCCTTTTTGTCGAGAATGTACTTTTTCCCATTAGGGTATCTTAATTCCACCCATCCTCACCTCACAAGCTAAATTATATCATAGCAGAAATATATGTTAATTGGGTGAATAAAAAGTCCGATTTCTCGTAATGAACCTTCATGAGTAAGAAAGTAAGCTTGTTTATAGTGGTAAATCAAACTTTTTCAACGACATAATCTCGATTCCTTTAAAATGATAGCGAATGGCTAATTTACCCAAAGTATATTTTTCTTTTAAAAAATATTCTGCAATTATATGACGAAGAATCATCGTCATTAGTTTCAATTATATATACCCAATTCGGTTATACCTAATAGTGGTTAATCAAAAAAAAAAGCAAGGACTAAAATCCTTGCTTTTTTTAAGTAGACGGTCGATTTGGACCTGATAATTTAGGATTACTATTTCCGGCCTTTGTTTTAGCTTTTTCCTCTTTTTCCTTTTGTTTTTTTAGCTCGTTATTCATGTTTGAAACACCTCCTGTATTTATTTTGTACTTGGCTTTATTTCTCATACATTAAAATAACTGTCGAAAAAGGATTGAGTACATGTATTTTTATCACTTTCTTTGCCGAAACCGTACTAGTTTTGTCATGCTTGAAGGTGAATATAAATAAAGCAAGAATAATGTATTTAAGAAACAAAAGGAGGGTAAGTATATGTTATTAAAAGAAGATATTTTATGTAAATTGGGTGAGATAGAGCAATTAGTTGAAAACCTAGAAGATGATCTCGTTTTGCGCTTTAGTAACGAAAGAAAAGAAATTACATCGAAAATACATCAATTACATTTTAAATTGGAGAAAAAAATTAATCTGCTTGAGAAAAAAGCAAATAGTAAAATTGATTCTTCACCTAAAACATTAAATAAATTTACGTATAAATTATCATCCTTAGGTTAATGCATGTTTTTTGACCATATATGGAACAAACCTTATAATTAAAATATTATTTTAATAATTCAGTAGCTTATTAAAGCTGCTTTTTATTTAGGAGGTATATTTTATATGGTTGAAGATCGGCTAATTGAATTAACCAAACACTTAATTACATTAAATGAAGCTGCTTTTCATTCATACAACTCAGTTAGGGAAACAGGGGTACAAGGAGATTTTTTTTCAGAAGTAAAACCATTTGCTGATGAAGTTAAACAAATGTGTGACGAATGGTTACCTCTTGCAACCGAATGGATAAAGCTCGTTCAACCGAAACATCTTCATTCCATACAATTAAAAAATACGAGCGAAAATTTACAAATGGTATCAGTAAAAGCATTTTATCCGGATGCCAGTTTAAAAAAGTTTAAAGAACATGTTCGATCCGTTGATTATGTGTTAAATCGATTACTAGATGAATTGATGAAGGATTAATGATGCGTCCGTTAATATAAAATAAATAGACATATCACCATTTGAAGTCCCCTTCATATTGTAATAATGTGATGACTGTGTAAACGGGAGGAACTGCAAAATGAAGGGAAACCATTCAAATAGTGTAAATCCAATGTTGATACGAAATTTCCAACCTCAAACTCATCAATATTCTGTTCCATTTCAACCATATGTTCAAGGATATCAACCAGCGAATAATTATTATTTTCATCCATATGGAAATCCTCAGCCAGCTCAACTACAGCAACAAGGGCCATTTGGGTCTAACGCTTATTTTCATCAGCAAGGAAATGGATATTCCAACGATGGACAACAAACACATATCTTTCAAAATCCACTACAGTCCGCAGAAGAATATCAAAACCTTAAATCACAAAATATGCAAAATCACTTTCTAAATCCGTATCCACCACAAGCAGGAACGAATGTAAAGCCTCAACAAGGAGGCGTAAATTCGCTAATGAATTCATTTAAATCACAGGATGGGTCACTAGATTTTAATAAAATGGTAAATACTGCCGGCCAGATGATGAATGCCGTCAACCAGGTTTCAACGATGGTTAAAGGGCTAGGAGGTCTCTTTAAGTAATGGGCTCCGAGGCCTTTTATTTTTTTGTTATTTACATAGAAAAAAGGAATCGTTATTAGACTCCTTTCGTATTTCTTGTTTATTCAATTCTTAAACGTTTTCCTTTTTCTTTAGGAATGGTGATCGTTAGTAGTCCATCTTCATAATTTGCATTAATTTTTTCCTCAATTATAGGACCTGGTAGAGGAATTGTTCTCGAAGATCGTTGGACCGTGTTTTTTTTATAGATTGATTTTTGTGAATCATCCTCTTTTGAAATTTTTTCTTTATGTTCAACCGTAATTGTTATATATTTTTCTAAAATATCTATATCTATCTGATCTTTTTTTATGCCGGATAGTTTAGCTGTTATTAGGTAATTTTCACCAGAGTCACTTAATTCTACGGGAAAACCGCCTAATGGAAAAGGTGATGTGAAAAAGTCATCGATACTTTGAAGAACTCCCTTTACTGGCCGTTCCTGAAAAAGCTCATTGATTGATCGAAAAAAATCTTGAAATGGTTCTTGGAATAAGTTTTTCTTTGGTTCTTCCGGTAATTTATTAGACATTCTCTCTATCTACTCCTCTCAAAAACACGCTTTTTAAAATCATTATATGTATTTGTAAAGGAATGAGTGTTTGAAAATTAAGGATATAAATGTCTATGAAAACGAACGTTTATTCGCTAAAATAGAGATGTTGAGGTGAAAATTGATGAAAAGGAAAAAAGACATTCAAGGCATCATACAATTTTTAAAAGAAGATACAAGTTTTAATAAACAAATTGTACATTGGCACACGCTGGAAGCGACACCTGCTAAAACAGTACCGTTTCCTTCAAATATACATCCTAAAATAAAGTGCTCACTTGAAAAAAGGGGAATAACTAGCCTTTACACTCATCAGCGCAGAGCATTTGATTATGCAATAGAAGGAAAAAGCTTTGTGGCTGTAACTCCGACGGCGTCTGGCAAAACTTTATGTTATAATTTGCCCGTTCTCCAAACGATTGTAAATAATCCTTCTTCAAGATCACTTTATTTGTTTCCTACAAAAGCATTGGCCCAAGATCAAAAAAGTGAATTAAATGAATTGATTGAAGAAGCCGGGATACCAATAAATAGTTACACGTATGATGGGGATACACCCGCAAATATTCGACAAAAGGTAAGAAAGGCTGGTCATATTGTCATTACAAACCCAGATATGCTGCATTCTGCTATCTTGCCACATCATACGAAATGGGTGGCCTTTTTTGAGAACCTAAAATATATTATTATCGATGAATTACATATTTATCGTGGTGTGTTTGGAAGTCACGTGGCAAATGTTATTCGCAGGTTGAAACGGATTTGTGAATATTATGGAAGCAATCCAATATTTATTTGTACATCTGCTACTATTGCAAATCCGAAAGAATTAGCGGAAAAGTTAACTGGTGAATTCGTGGAGCTCATTAACAATAATGGTGCTCCAAGTGGAAAAAAGCATTTTGTCTTTTATAATCCACCTATTGTCAATAAGACATTAAATGTCCGCAGGAGTGCAACATTGGAAGTGCGAGATATAGCTAAAGAAATGCTGGAACAAAAAATTCAAACAATCGTATTTGCAAGAAGTAGAGTAAGAGTGGAAATAATTTTAACTTACTTACAGGAAGTGATTAAGCACCAATTTGGGGAGAAATCAATCCAAGGATACCGCGGCGGATATTTGCCTACCCAGAGAAGAATGATTGAAAAAGGGCTAAGAAACGGTGATATTATCGGTGTTGTGAGCACTAATGCGTTAGAGCTAGGGGTCGATATTGGCCAATTACAAGTATGTATTATGACTGGTTACCCCGGTACAATTGCTAGCGCATGGCAGCAAGCTGGTAGAGCGGGGCGGCGCCATGGAGAGTCACTGGTTATTATGGTAGCAAGTTCTGCTCCTTTAGATCAGTATATCATTGAACATCCTGAATATTTTTTTAACCAATCTCCCGAAACAGCAAGGATAAATCCCGATAACTTAGTCATTTTAGTAGATCATATTAAATGTGCCGCATATGAATTGCCTTTTAAAAAAGGTGAATTATTTGGGGAATTGGAAGTTGAAGATGTATTGGAGTTTTTAGTAGATGAAAGAGTGCTGCATTATCGAAGCGAAAAATGGTATTGGATGCAAGATTCATTTCCTGCACATAATATTAGTTTGCGCTCTGCATCGCAAGAAAATGTTGTAATCATCGATATTTCCGATATAGCAAATGTAAAAGTAATCGGTGAAATGGATCAATTCAGTGCAATGACTCTCTTACATGATGAGGCGATTTATTTGCATCAAGGAAATCAATACCAAGTTGAGAAATTAGATTGGGAAGAGAAGAAAGCTTTTATTCGAGAGGTGGAAGCTGATTACTATACGGATGCTAATTTGGCCGTTCAGCTGAAAGTTTTAGAAGAGGATAAACAAAAAACAGTAACAAATGCATATGTTTATTATGGGGATGTTACCGTACAAGCAATGGCAACTATCTTTAAAAAAATTAAATTTAATACTCACGAAAATATCGGTTCAGGTCCTATCCATCTTCCCGAACAGGAATTGCATACAAATGCTGCATGGCTATCGTTTGAAAGTCCATTACCTGAAAAACAATTAGAGGAAGGACTGATGGGACTTTCCACAGCATTAAATTCAATTGTACCTTTATTTGTAATGTGTGATCCTCACGACATCCATGTCGTTCCCCAAATAAAAGCGGTACATAGCGAAATGCCAACGATTTTTTTATATGATCGTTATCCTGGTGGAATAGGATTAAGCGAGAAAGTATATGAAAATATATCCACTATATTGCGCAAAACGATGGAAATGGTTAAAAATTGCCCGTGTAAAAATGGCTGTCCATCATGTATTGGATTAGAAGGCGTCTCTTCAAATACGAAAAAGACCGTGTTAAATTTAATAGAATTTTTACTAGAGGACACAGGCTGCCTCAAAAGGATGAACGTAAATGTCAATGAAAAATAAACTTAAACGTTTTAAAACTCATCTTGGTTTAGAAAGTAACCAAAATACGGAAAATAACCAAGTGGTAATGGAAAGCCAAAAAAAAGAGGATATTCCGTTCAAAGAAATGTGGGATAAAATGGATACTTCTATTTACTATTTCGAGAATGAGTATTGTTTTATTCGAGAAGTCCACTATCCTTTAGACCACTTACATGGAAAATATCGATTTCGTGATTTTTTGACAGCAATGAAAATGTGGAATGAATCTCAAGTACAACATCCACTTTCAGCTTACGGTTTTGAACCGAGCGATTTATTTTTTTTTGATACGGAAACAACCGGTTTGGGAGGGGGCACTGGTAATACTATATTTTTATTAGGTTATGCGAGTGTCAATGATGATGAGATTGTTGTAAGGCAGCACATTTTGCCTGAGCCAGGACTTGAAATACCTCTCTATCAAAGCTTTTTAGAGACTATCGATTATTCAACACTTGTAACCTATAACGGTAAGGCGTTTGATTGGCCACAAGTAAAAACTAGGCATACACTTTTACGTGAACATATTCCGAAACTCCCATCATTTGGACATTTTGATTTATATCATGCATCTAGACGTTTTTGGAAGGACCAGCTACCTTCTGTTAAACTATCAAATATTGAACGGGAAATTTTAGCATTTGAGCGGATTAACGATGTTCCGGGTTATTTAGCTCCTATGATTTATTTTGATTTTGTAGAACGAAAAAACCCCGAGGGAATATTTGAAATACTAAAGCATAATGAATATGATATTCTTTCATTGATCACGCTATATACTCATTTATCTTTTCAAATACTCCAAAAGGATCCTAATCAGACGACTCGTGAAAAGTACCAATTAGGAAAGTGGTTTAACTATATCGGCGAAAAAGACGCAGCAGTCGAAACCTTTGAAAAAGCTGCATTAAGTAATGATATTAATGCAAAGTTTGAATTGGCCTACTTTTTGAAAAAACAAAAACAATTTAACAAAGCAAATACGTATTGGATGGATGTTGTACAATTCGGCAATACAAAAATTAAAAAACAAGCGTGTATAGAAATCGCAAAATTGCAGGAGCATCAATTCAAAAACTATAAACTTGCGAAGGAATATACAGAAAAGGCGTTGTCATTACATGATCAAAGCAAACAACATTTTCACCCTGAAAAGGATAAATTCCTCCAAAATACGCTAAAAAGATTAGCACGACTTGAGAAGAAATAATCCCCCTATTTCCTGGGTAAGCGCAGAATTCGACGAAGGTTTCAAAAAGTTTTACAATATCCGCTAAAAACTAACAAAATGTCATAAAAAGTTTTGAAATCTGTTAAATTTTTATGATTGTGTCGAATGTTTGAAACAGGTAAAATATAAAATTGCAATGACTTAAATAAGTTATTGTGAGCATCTAAAAACAGTAAATTATTGGAGTTGGGGTTGAAGAAATGTATCGAGCTTTGTTTATTTTGTTTTTTGTAGTTATAGGACTAACAGCTTTGCTTTTTACTAGTTTAAAAGAAAGTTTTTACTCATTCTTTTAAATTCAAATTTATTAATGTCACTAAAAATAGGTATTTTCATTAGTACATGTTATAGCCTTTTAACATAGTTTGTTAGTGTATCAAGACAAATTACTGAAGGGAGTTATGACTATGTTTTGTGGAAAGATTTTACCTGCGGTGGTTCATCCAACTAAATGCTGTATAAATAACACTCAAGAGAATTTTATTCAACCACATATTTTTCCTTCTCATACAACGAATGTGAATCATCAAGTAATCGGTCATAAAAATTATTATCCTCATACTGAATCATTTGTAAATGAGGTTACTAATGTGAATCTTGGCCCTGCAGTTGGTCCACCGCCTGTTGGACCTGGAATGGGTGGTTTCGGCCCAGGACCTGGCATGGGCGGATTTGGCGGGGGACCTGGTGTTGGATATCCGGGAACAATGCCATATGGATACCCGCGTTAAAAGAAATACAAAACAAGGATGGAGACCCCATCCTTGTTTTTAAAAAAATCAGATGAAATAAGGTGCTCATAGTGATTAAGGTAATATCCATTTCAGGGTATAAACCATTTGAATTAGGCATTTTTTCAAGTAAACATCCTGCAATTGAAATAATTAAAAAGGCGATAAAAAAGGAACTGATTAGATTAATAGAAGAAGGTCTTGAATGGGTATTAATTTCAGGACAGTTAGGTGTAGAACTTTGGGCAGCTGAAGTTATTTTTGAATTACAAGATGTTTATCCGACGATTAAACTTGCCATTCTTACCCCATTTGAAAATCAAGAAGGCAATTGGAATGAAAGCAATAAAGAATTTTACGAAATGATTCTTTCTCAAGCTGATTTTGTCGATTCTATCTCAAAACAACCTTATACAAATCCTCAGCAATTTCGAAATCGTAATAGAATTTTTCTGCATAAAAGTCAGGCCATGCTCATAGTTTATGATGCACAAAATGAAGGGTCGCCAAAATATATGTATGAAGAGGCTAAAAAATATAAAGAACAAAATAATTTTGAAATCATTTCAATTGATTTTGATCAATTACAAATGTTGATTGAAGATGATGAGTGGGATACATATTAAATTGACAAACATAGTAATTTTTGAAAGAATAATAATAATGGGCATTTGCGATAATTTAAGGTGGTGTGTAAAATGTTATCTGATAAAGTGAAATTAACTGCTAAAGATATTTTAGAGAAAGAATTTAAAACAGCGGTTCGAGGCTATAAACAAGAAGAAGTTGATAAATTTTTAGATTTTATTATTAAAGATTATGAAACGTTTCATCAGGTGATTGAGGATTTACAACAGGAAAATATGCGTTTGAAGAAACAGGCGGATGATTCATTTCGCAGACAACCTTCGCAGCCAACGACAGGTACAACCAATTTTGATATCCTAAAAAGACTTTCAAATTTAGAAAAGCATGTTTTTGGCAGTAAGTTAAGTGAATAATAAAATCCGGAAATAATTTCTTATTGCAAAATAGGAAAAAGTTCAATATAATAGATAAGCGGTCAAGCCGTAAGTAAATAACGTTCGGGTAATCGCTGCAACAGTAAATGTTGTTGAGGAAAGTCCATGCTCGCACGGTGCTGAGATGCACGTAGTGATCGTGCCTAGCGAAGTCATAAGCTAGGGCAGTCCAGATAACTCTGGATTGACGGCAGGGAAAACACCTAAGTCCTAATTGGATATGGAGTGAATACCTTTAAAGTGCCACAGTGACGAAGCCTTGTGAGAAATCACAAGGGTGGAACGAGGTAAACCCCGCGAGCGAGTAACTCAAATTATGGTAGGGGCACCCTTTTTGAGGAAATGAACAAAAAAAGGGACAAGCAATTCTGCTTGTAGATAGATGATTACCACCTGCGTACGAGATCATTACCTGGTCGTTTGTAGTACAACGGTACAGAACATGGCTTACAGAACGTTATTAAGGTAATAAGTAAATAAATTCATGCTCTCCTTTTGGAAGGAGGGCATTATTTATATAAATTACTCGTTCTCTAAAAATAATTTTGATAGAAATAATACATTGTTAAAGGGTGACAGGATGTCAAATTTTTCATTGATTGCTACTGCGGCGATGGGGCTTGAAGCAATCGTAGCAAAGGAAGTAACTAATTTAGGTTACGAATGTAAAGTAGATAACGGTAAAATTGAATATAAAGGGGACGCTAAGGCCATTGCTCGCAGTAATCTTTGGTTACGTACGGCCGACCGAGTTAAAATAAAAGTCGGTGAATTTAAAGCCTTAACATTTGACGAATTATTTGAAAAAACAAAGGCACTTAACTGGGAGAACTTCCTCCCTGAGAATGCGGAATTTCCAGTTCAAGGGAAGTCAGTAAAATCAAAATTATTTAGTGTTTCTGATTGTCAAGCTATTGTAAAAAAGGCGATTGTAGAACGACTTCGTAAGCATTATAAAAAAACTTCGTGGTTTGAGGAAAATGGTCCACTATTTAAAATAGAAATAGCACTCCACAAGGATATAGCGACTTTAACAATTGACACAAGTGGTGTTGGATTACATAAACGGGGCTATCGCGTAAATCAGGGAGAGGCACCTCTCAAGGAAACATTAGCGGCTGCTTTAATTCAATTAACGAATTGGCATCCAGATCGACCTTTTTTGATCCGTTTTGTGGATCAGGGACGATTCCGATTGAAGCTGCTTTAATCGGCCAAAATATTGCACCTGGTTTTAACCGTGATTTTGCTTCAGAATCTTGGCCATGGATTGGTGATAAGGTATGGGAAGATGCGCGTAATGAAGCGGAAGATTTAGCGAAATATGATCAACGATTACAAATTACAGGCACAGATATTGATCATCGAATGATCGAAGTGTCCAAGGAAAATGCGATAGAGGCGGGTTTAGGTGATTTGATTACATTTAAGCAAATGCAGGTATCTGACATTACAACAAAAGACCAATATGGCGTCCTTGTTGGAAATCCTCCATATGGTGAACGCCTTGGTGAACGTAAAGAAGTTGAAAAAATGTATAGGGAAATGGGAAAAGCCTTCGCAACACTCGATACTTGGTCCTTCTATATTTTAACTTCGTATGAACAATTTGAAGAGGTATATGGAAGGAAAGCAACGAAAAAGCGGAAACTATTTAATGGATTTATTCGTACAGATTTGTATCAATATTGGGGACCAAGACCACCCAGGGTATAAATGGGTGACAAAAGGCCATCTAGAGTTTAACGTTGTGGAATAACTTCTTGCATATCGGAATATAATAGAAATATTTCAATGTGAAAGGGAGTTTAATTTGATCTCAACTGATTTTGATAAAATCGCAAAAGCAATTACTAATACATTCGAGCTTATACGATTAGATGAAACAACTTCAGATACTGCTTTTGAAATGTTAAAAGAAGCGGAATTATCGTTAAAAGAAGCAAAAAGTTATGTATTAACAAAATTGCAATCCATTTCATAAGAACGCAAGTGTATGTTGATACACTTGCGTTTTTATGTGAAGGTTGTTTTAAAAACTTTGAATGATGATTATGTAATTATCGCTGGAGGAACAAATATGAAAACCGGACTACCTTTTACTATTACAAAAGAGGAATCGTTTTATGATAAATTAGGAGATTGGATTGGCGATGTCTTTTATGATATTTTGCCTGAAAAAGGTTTTGAATTAAGGGACGAACAAATTTATATGGCTTTTCAGATGGAAAAGGCGTTTAAAGAAAAAAAAGTGATTTTTGCCGAAGCTGGTGTTGGTACGGGAAAAACAATTGTGTATCTTTTATATGCATTATGTTATGCAAGATACACAGGAAAACCAGCAATTATCGCATGTGCTGATGAAACACTAATTGAGCAACTGATGAAAAAAGAGGGAGATATAAAAAAAATAGAAGCTGCACTTGGTTTACAAGCCGATGTTAGACTTGCGAAATCAAGAGATCAGTATCTATGTTTAAAGAAATTAGATTCCCAAATTCAAAAAAATGACATAGATGATATCGCTGCTATATATGATAATCTTCCTGAGTTTGTTCACGCTGAAGGGTCAATGCTTAAATATGAAAAGTATGGCGATCGAAAGGAATATTCAAATTTACCCGAAGACATGTGGAAAACTGTTGCATGGGATTCACTTCAAGATTGTTTTTCTTGTGATGTCCGTCATCGTTGTGGGCAAACGCTTCATCGGGACTATTATCGGAAAGCGGCCGATATTATTGTTTGCTCACATGATTACTATATGGAACATGTGTGGACGAAGGAATCACGGATTAGGGAAGGGCAATTACCACTACTCCCGGAAGCTAGCTGTGTTATTTTTGACGAAGGACATCTACTCGAATATGCTTGTCAAAAGGCATTAACCTATCGCATTCAAACGGAAACATTAGAAACATTATTAACTCGTTTAATGGAAAATGATGTACGTGACGAAACTCTTTATACAATTGAAAACGTTCTGTTTTTAAACGAGAAGTTCTTTGAGACTATGATAAAAGAGGCAACTCCAGTCATTGGATCTGATCGTTTCGAAATTAAAATGTCACCAGAGATTCTTAAATTTGCACATTCACTTCGTTTGCAAATTGACAAGTTATCTGAACAACTTGTTTTTGAAGGCGAAATGTTTGTATTAAATGAATACGATTTACGAATTGTTGAGGAATATTTAGAACAAATTCTTTTCTCATTAAAGTTGTTCTTGGAAGATACTGAGGGAATTGTTTGGTTTGAAATGACAGAATCAGATCATACTCTCGTTATCATGCCTCGATTAGTAGAAGAAGTATTACGGAAAGAAGTATTTTCAAAAAATATCCCATATATATTTTCTTCCGCTACATTGTCAAATAATGGGGACTACTCATATATAGCAAATAGTTTAGGGATTAATTCATATTTGTCCTTAAAAGTCGATTCACCATTTGACTATGAAAGCAATATGGAAGTTTCTATTCATCGGATTAAATCTAGCAAGAACCAGTATGGTGAATTTCTTTCTTTGCTAAAAGAAGCTGGTGGTAGAAGTCTTTTATTATTTAGTTCTAAAGATTCGATGTCTGAATTTAAGCAGTATGTTCTACATCAAGAAGATGTAGGTTTAAATATGTTATTTGAGGGAGATAAGGAAATCAGTCATTTAGTATCTATGTTTCAGCAAAATGAAGAAACAGTTCTTTGTGCATATCATCTGTGGGAAGGGCTAGATATACCCGGTCCAACATTATCAAATGTGATGATTGCGGAATTACCTTTTCCTCCAAAAGATCCTGTTTTCGATGCAAAGAGGAGAGTTAGTGTCAATCCGTTCAATGAAGTCGATGTTCCTTATATGTTATTACGTTTAAAACAAGGAATAGGTAGATTAATTCGGACTTCAACTGACAAAGGGACTATTCACATTTGGACGAAACCTTCTCAAGAGGATGCCATTTTAGATTCTATTTTACCTTTATTACCCGTTAAACCAACCTTTTATAGTTGACTATGAAAGAAAAGGTTAATTGATAAAAAAATCGGTGTGAAACAACGAAGTTTCACACCGATTTTTATTGTTCTCCCTTTTCAGAAGAATATGATAAAATATATTTGATGTTGATTTTTTAGGGAGGTTCAATTTAACAATGTCAGAGCATACAAAAGAAATAGAAAAAGAATTTTTAGAATATGTAAAAAAAATGCAAGCATATAATGAAGCACTCGGGTTGATCTATTGGGATCTTCGCACGGGAGCGCCAAAGAACGGTGTAGATCAACGATCAGAAGTTGTTGGAATGCTTTCATCGGAAGTATTTCAAATGTCAACCTCTGAGGAAATGGCAGCATACATAGCTAGTCTCTCAGGAAGTGAAAATTTATCAGAGATTACGAAAAAGACATTAAATGAATGCAAAAAAGACTATGATCGCAACAAAAAAATTCCGGTTAAGGATTTTAAAGAGTATGTTATCCTACAGTCTAAGGCCGAAAGTGTTTGGGAAGAAGCGAGAGCAAAAGCTGACTTTGAAATGTTCCAGCCTTATTTAGAAAAAATTGTTAAATTCCAAAAAAAGTTTATTGGATATTGGGGATATGAAGGGAATAAATATAATACATTACTTGATATGTACGAGCCGGGTATCACGGTAGATATTTTAGATCAAGTATTTTCAGAAGTGAGAGAGGCAATTATCCCATTAGTCAAAAAGATATCTGAATCCTCAAACAAACCGGATACTTCATTTATTTTTAAACATTTTCCTAAGGATAAACAAAAGGAGTTTAGCTTGAAAATATTAGAGCAAATGGGCTATGATTTTAATTCTGGACGTTTAGATGAAACAGTACATCCATTTGCTACTGGTTTAAACCCGGGAGATGTACGTGTTACGACAAGATATGATGAAGAAGATTGGCGCACAGCTGTATTTGGTACCATCCATGAAGGTGGCCATGCATTATATGAACAAAATATCTCAAAAAGACTAATCGGAACTCCACTTTGTGGTGGTACATCAATGGGAATTCATGAATCACAATCTTTATTTTATGAAAATATTGTTGGTCGTGATTTTTCATTTTGGAAACATAATTATAATGTTCTGAAAGAGTATGGCGATGGACAATTCAAAGATATTGATCTAAATGATTTTTATAATGCTATAAACGAATCTAAGCCTTCTTTAATTCGTATAGAGGCGGATATGCTAACGTATCCACTTCATATTATCATTCGATATGAGATTGAAAAGGGATTATTTAATGATGAAATCGAAGTGAAAGACTTACCAAAGGTTTGGAATGACAAATATGAAGAATATTTAGGCATTCGTCCTGAAAACAATGCTGAAGGAGTACTTCAAGATGTACATTGGTCAGGCGGAAGTTTTGGCTATTTCCCTTCCTACGCACTAGGGTATATGTATGCTGCGCAATTTAAACATGCGATGTTAAAAGACCTTCCAAATTATGATGAGTTATTAGCATCAGGAAACTTAAAGCCGATTCAAGAATGGTTAACAGCGAATATTCATCAATATGGAAAATTGAAAAAACCTTTAGAAATTTTACACGATGTGACAGGAGAAGGATTGAACGCGAAATATTTAATCAATTATTTAACCAATAAATACACAAAGGTTTATAATTTATAATTCATTACTCATGGCAACTGGATTTATTTCGGTTGCCTTCAATTTCATATTGAAGGAGGAATAATTAGAATTGCCACAGCTTTTTATTATTTTGGCTGCGTTGTCATGGGGATTTATTTCGGTTTTTGTTAAAAAGTTATCAGCTTTTGGTTTTACAGAAATGGAAATTGTTACAATTCGCGTTGTTTATGCATTTATTTTGTTACTTCCAATTATTATATTTCAGCGGAAAAGATCAGTCATTCGCATTAAGCTTACACATATACCTTATTTTATAGGAACTGGACTTTGTAGTATTGTCTTTTTTAATTGGTGTTACTTTACTGCAATGAACAAGTTGTCGGTTTCATTTGCTGTAATGCTTTTGTATACTTCTCCGGCATTCGTCGCTATACTCTCCTATTTTTTTCTAAAAGAAAAATTAACGAAAAAGAAGTTATTTGCTGTTTTAATAACGATCTTTGGTTGTTCATTGATTGCGTTAAACGGTGGGGGAGATAATACTTGGGACCAATTAGGTTTTTCTATCGGACTAGGAGCGGGTTTAGGGTATGCATTATATAGTATCTTTGGTAAGCTTGCTACTCGATATTATGATTCTATTACAATAACGTTTTATACATTTCTTGTTGCTTCAATTTGTTTAGTTCCATTTTATCGTTTTTGGGAAAAATTCAATCAGATTCCAACTAATTTACATTTTTATATGATCGGTTTAGCACTTGTACCGACCGTATTAGCATACTTATTATATACGATTGGTTTGAATCGGATTGAAAGCAGTACGGCCGCTATTTTAGCTACAGTTGAACCTGTTGCAGCGATAATTATTGGTATTACACTTTTTAATGAAAAAATAGCGTATGTTCAATTTGCAGGGATCTTATGTATTTTATCATCCGTACTAATTTTAAGCATCAAAAGAAAATATATTAAAAGACATCAAAGTGAAGTAAGCTTTATTAACGAAAAAACCCGCTAATAATTTAGCGGGTTAACTTCATCACCATAGTTTAAATCCTTTTGACCCAGGAGGGGCATTTTGAATCATGTCCATAAACGGAACGGTGTATGCTATCAAGATTAAAGCAGCTAAGATAGTCAACCATATTTTCCAATTTTCAAGAACCATTGGCGTTTTTTCTGCACTTTCTGCAACTTCACCAACCGGAAAATCCTGTTCTCCTTTGGGCGCAAAGAATGCTAAATTAAGAACGATTACTATGATCAGAACGATGCCCAAAAAGAGTATGGAACCACCAATTGCTTGAGCGACTTGGTATGGAATCCAATCAAGTGCTTGTTGTGCATTTCCATAAGTAGTAAATGCCGTACGTCTTGGTGCTCCTAGAAGACCTTCAAGATGCATAGATCCTGACATGAATGCCATTCCGATTGTCCAACAAACCGCTTGAATAATTGCTAAACGATTCATTGCTTTTGTGAATACTCTTCCAGTTAAATGTGGAATTAGCCAATAACTTATACCAAAGAAAGTTAACACAACGGTTGTTGCGACGGTTAAATGGAAATGACCTGTTACCCAAATCGTATTATGGACAACTTGGTCCATTTGGTTAGAAGCATTTATAATCCCACCTGCACCGGCAGGGACGAAAGCAACCATACCGATAAATGGAACAACAAATCTAGCATCCTTCCATGGAAGTTTTTTCAACCACCCGAATAATCCTGTTGCACCTTTGGCTCTCCCGAACATTTCAAATGTTGCAAACATCGAAAAGGCAGTCATTAGGGAAGGTATAATAACCATAAATGTTAGAACAACTTGAACGAATTTCCAACTAGCATCGATGCCAGGTTCTGTTAACTGATGATGGAATCCTACTGGTATGGAAAATAATAAGAAAAGGATAAATACTAATCGTGCAAGTGAATCCGAGAATATTTTGCCGCCTATAATTTTTGGAATAATGACATACCATGCCATATATGCCGGTAGCAGCCAGAAATATACAAGTGGGTGACCAAAGTACCAAAATAGAGTTCGACTTACAAGTACATTCACTGTATCCACTAGACCTAATGACCACGGTAATAGTTGAAATAATACTTCCCCGGCCACACCTAAAGTACACACAATCCATAGTAATGAATTCACAACTACCATAAAACTTAATAATGGACTTGGTTTTCCAGGATTTTGCTTTCTCCATCTAATATAAGTGGCAATCATAGCACCACAAGCAATCCAACTACCGACAATTAGAAGTGTTAATCCTAAGTAGAAAAGAAAATGTGCTTGTAATGGTGCATAGAAGGTGTAAAGAACGGTTGCCTTATTTGTTAATATCATCCAAGTGGCGAAAATGGTTCCAATTACCATTACGATAAAGCCAATCCAACCGGATAATCTAGCTTTACTTGATAAAGTTCCGGAAGTTCGGCTGACTGCGGCAAATTGAAAACCTAATATAAAATATGTTGTAAGTCCTAATCCGAGTAAAACACCGTGGGCGGTTAATATTTCATAATAATTAATTCCACCCGGTAATTCCAACTTTCCAGATCTCACTAGTGTTTGTAGAAGTCCCATTAAACCACCAACTGCTAGTGCTATAAATGCCACTGAAATATATGCCATAGATAATTTTGCATCACGTTTATCCACTTTACTAAATTGTGCGTTCATCATTTTTCCACCACCTTAATTCTAGCTGACATCATATGATGTCCAGTACCACAATACTCATTACATATGATTAGAAATTCACCTGTTTTACTAAAAGTTGTAACATATTCACTTATATAACCCGGTTCTAACATCATATTGACATTTGTTCCAGCAATCTCAAATCCATGAACAACATCCTTAGTAGTAGCGATGATTTTTACTTTAGCACCTTTTGGGATTTCGATTTCCCCCGGTGTAAACGAGAAGGCAGCTGCAACAATTACTAATTCGTAATCCCATTCTTTACCTTGAACCTTGTGTAACCCTGGTTTTGTAAATGGTTCGCTCTCATTGACTCTTTCAGGATCAACGAAAGCTTTTGCACTCGGTGGCTTATGCCCTTGATGAAACGCTTGGATTCCGACAATAGATAAGAAAATAATAAGTGCTGAAATTCCGAAGGTTAACCACCATTTTTCATAGCGATGTAAATGCATAATCGATTCAACTCCAATCATTTATAGACGATTTAAATAAAGGCCAAAGACTGCAAGCCATGAAATAACTAGAAAGGCTCCTACGATAAAAACAGCAATCAAAGTCCCTTTTAAAGATGTTGGTTCTTCTTTTACCTTTTTTTTAGACTGTGGAATAGCCATACTTTATCACTCCATTCTTTTTTAAATATCTTTAACGTGATACTTTTATCATAGTGATGATATGAACATCCATCTGTGACTTTTATCACACTTAGGCGTACATTTTGTGATGAATATGTGAAAATGTGAACAAAAGTTTTATTGAAATAGCTTTTCAAGAACGATTAATGGTGATATAATCGAACCACAATAAAAAAAGCATTCACTCATATAATCGCGGGAATATGGCCTGCAAGTTTCTACCGAGCTACCTTAAATAGCTTGACTATGTGTGAGCAATGTAAATCAATAATTTACTATATTGATTATTTACTATTTCTATTGACATCTAGTTCAATGGACATTGCCACACTCATATAAGATGAGTGCAATGACCATTGGACTTTTTTATTTGTCCCTTTGGTCATAACTATTTGGAGGGAAGAAGAATGGATTTATTAAAACAAAAAATTAACAATGATGGGGTTGTTCTCTCAAATTCTGTACTAAAAGTGGATTCATTTTTAAATCATCAGATTGATCCCGTACTAATGAAAGCAATTGGAGAAGAATTTGCCGAAAGATTTCGGTTAGATAAAGTAACTAAAATTTTGACGATTGAATCGTCAGGGATTTCACCCGCATTGATGGCTGCTTTAACTCTTGGTATTAACGTTGTATTCGCTAGAAAACGAAAATCGCTAACTCTTGTTAAAGATTTGTATTCTGCAAAAGTACATTCGTTTACAAAAAATGAGACAAGCGAAATATCAGTATCAAAAAACTTTATTAATGAAAATGATCGTATTTTGATCATAGACGATTTCCTTGCTAATGGTCAGGCTGCTTTAGGTTTATTAAATATCGTTGAACAAGCTAAAGCGGAAGTAGTTGGAATAGGAATCGTTATCGAGAAATCTTTCCAAGATGGTGGTGAGCTTCTACGCAATAAAGGAATTAGAGTAGAATCCCTTGCACAAATAGCCGCATTAGAAGATGGGGAAGTGAAATTTAAAGAGGAGGTCTTGGCCTAATGCAAAATAAATTTAAAATGGCTACAATTGGAATTCAACACGTACTCGCTATGTATGCGGGTGCGGTTATTATTCCTTTAATTGTTGGCGGTAAGTTAGGAATGACCAGTAAAGAATTAACCTTTTTAGTTTCAATTGATATATTTATGTGTGGAATTGCAACGATCCTCCAAGTATGGAAAAATCGATTTTTCGGAATTGGTTTGCCAGTAGTTTTGGGATGTACTTTTACCGCAGTAGGTCCGATGATAGCGATAGGTTTACAAGATGGAATAACTGCAATATATGGGGCTGTCATCGCATCAGGACTTCTTATCATTATTATTAGTAAGTTTTTTGGGAAGTTAGTTCGCTTTTTTCCGCCAATTGTTACAGGTTCCGTTGTGACAACCATCGGTATTACACTTATCCCTGTTGCAATGAATAATATGGCAGGTGGGGAGGGGAACCCGCAATTTGGTTCTTTAAGCAATGTTGGTTTGGCTTTTGGAACATTAATAATAATTATCCTTTTACAACGATTTTTTAAAGGATTTATTCGGTCTATTTCGATTTTATTAGGACTAGTTATCGGAACAATAGCTGCAGCATTCATGGGGAAAGTAGATTTTACCCCAGTAAGTGATGCTTCTATGTTCCATATGATTACACCGCTTTATTTTGGCATTCCTACGTTTGAATGGTCTGCAATTTTAACGATGTTTCTTGTCGCGATGGTAAGCTTAGTTGAATCTACTGGCGTATACTATGCTTTAAGTGATATTACGAATCAAAAAATTTCCGAGGATGATCTAGCTAGAGGATATCGTTCTGAAGGATTGGCAAGCGTGATTGGCGGAATATTTAATTCATTTCCATATACTACCTTTTCGCAAAATGTGGGACTTGTACAATTATCAGGGATTAAATCGAAAAATGTTATTTACCTTGTTGGTATCTTTTTAATGATTTTAGGCTTAATTCCGAAACTTGGAGCATTAACAACAATTATTCCATCATCCGTCTTAGGTGGAGCAATGGTTGCAATGTTCGGATCTGTTATCGCTTCTGGAATAAAAATGTTAAGTCGAGTAGATTTATCATCCCATGAGAATTTATTAATTATTGCGTGTTCTGTTGGAATGGGAATGGGAGTAACTGTTGTACCTGGCCTTTTTGCTAATCTTCCTGAAAATATTCAAATTCTAACAAGCAATGGAATTGTAACTGGGAGCTTAACAGCCATTGTATTAAATATTTTATTTAATATCGTACCATCTAAGCAAAGGAAGCAGATAGAAGTTATCAGTCAAAAGGCATCATAAGTCTAGACACCTTTTTCCATTATCTTTAATATTATATAGCTATAAATTGTTATAAAGTGAGAGTGCTATGAATGATGGAAAGGTATTACTGTGACCATTGTCGGATCATCAGCGATAAAATTGAAAGATGCAGTAAGTGTGGAAAAGATATTACACAAAAAATCAAAATTCAAGTACAATACCAAACAAATTCAAGGTCAAACCAAAAAGGGTTCTGACCTTTTTTGGTTGGAAAGTTAGGTGAAGAGGCTTACAAAAGTAAGAAGTGAGCAGTTACAAAAACTGCTCTTATTTCTCAAGCATGAGCAAAAGATTTAGCTCACCTATTTGTTCTAATTGAACGGGAAGACATAAGGCTTTATCAAAACCGGAGAAACTTGAGTGTCCGATAATGACGGTTGGAGGGGTTATATCAATTACAAATCCTTTTTGAGAAATATTTGTTGACATATTTCCCGCAATCATGTTACCAAGTTCTCCTGAGAACGACTCAATCATTTCTGCTTGAATCGGCATACCGAACATCTTTTCACCGATTTTTGAAAATAAGTCATATTCACCATCAATAAGGATTCTTCCTTTAATGTCACCGGTAATGCCAACAAGTACCCCAATGGAATGTCCAGTGAAAGAAGCATTGTATAGCTTTGGAGAATCAATAAGGAGTGAAATTGGTAATACAGATTTTAAGGAATCAATTGTTGAATTTAATACTTCTGTTACTATTTTGCTCGCACTCACTGTCGTTTCCTCCCGAAAAATGTCTAACTTTATATTATCATATTTATTTAAATAGAATAAATATTTTTATAAAAAGTTAATATAGGGTGGAAAATATTGAGTGTATTTTCAATTTCAAAAGAAGTGTATAATAAATTTGCACAACAACTCCTTCAAAACATAAACCATTGCTCCCTCAGGGAGCTTTTTTTATACATAAAATTAGCATGATATGGAAAACATAACCTTACATATAGTAAGGGAGATCGATAAGTAATGCCTAAAATAGGTTCGGTTGGATTAGGAATTCCAAAATATAAATATTCACAAATTGATACAATGAACTTTGTTTATCAATTATTTTCTAATAATGTCAAAGACATCAACAGATTAATTAAAGTATTTCAAAATGGAGAAATACAAACGCGTTACTTTGTGAAGGATATGGTCTGGTTTAATGAGAATCATACATTTGCAGAAAAAAACAATGCGTTTATTAATGAAGCAATTGACTTAGGAATAAAAGCTATAGAAAATTGTCTGCCGGATGAAGATTATGGAACAATAGATGCAATTTTTATGGTTTGTACTTCCGGTCTTGCCACGCCAAGTATTGAAGCAAGAATTATGAATAAGTTGCCATTTAAGGAAGATGTAAAACGAATTCCTATCTGGGGATTAGGTTGTGCGGGAGGAGCATCAGGATTATCCCGTGCCTATGAATACTGTCTTGCTTTTCCGCAAGCAAAGGTAATTGTCTTATCAATTGAAATTTGTAGCTTGACATTTCAAAAAAATGATTTTTCTAAAAGTAATCTTATTGGAACATCACTATTTGCCGATGGGGCCGCATGTGCACTGGTTGTAGGCGATGAGTGTGAGCAAATTGAATATATTAATAAACCGATTCCCGCTATATATGGAACGGAATCACGGCTGATGGCCAATTCCCTAGATGTTATGGGCTGGGACTTTCAAGATGATGGAATGCATGTTATTTTTTCTAAAGATATCCCGTCTATCGTTGAACACTGGTTAAAACCGAATGTAGAATCATTTTTAACAAAATATGACTTGAGATTATCAGATATTTCCCAGTTTGTTGCACATCCTGGAGGTAAGAAGGTAGTAAAGGCATATGAAAAGGCTTTACAATTTCCTGCTTCAAAAACAGAGGACGCAAGAGAAGTATTGAATCAATTTGGTAATATGTCCTCACCTACCATTTTTTATGTTTTAAAACGCATTATGGATAGTGATGTAAAGTCAGGAGAATGGGGACTAGCCATTGCGTTAGGTCCCGGTTTTAGCTCAGAACAACTGTTAATGAGGTGGGAATAATGTTTTTTTATTTTCTGCTGATAGTCATCATTTTTCAAAGATGTGTTGAATTGTTTATCGCCAAGAAAAATGAAAAATGTTTAAAAAATCAGGGAGCTAAAGAGTATGGGCAAAAACATTATATTTTTATGGTTATGATGCATGTTTGTTTTTTTGTTTCACTTTTAATTGAGGTACCTTTTTTTGCAAAGTCAATAAGTAGCTTATGGCCAATTTGGATTAGTTTATTTTTATTTACACAAATTGGAAGAATATGGGTCATTCAATCTTTAGGAACATTTTGGAATACCAAAATAATTGTGTTGCCTGAAGCGACCGTCATTTCAAAAGGACCTTATAAATATATAAAACATCCTAATTACCTTATTGTGACAACCGAACTATTGGTCATCCCCCTAATGTTTAAAGCGTATTTTACTTTAATTTGCTTTTTTATTTTAAATCAAATGATTTTAGCAATACGAATCCCTTACGAAGAACGTGTACTTTTAAATGAAACTAATTATCAAACAATAAGCGAATTTCCACGTTTTTTGCCCAAACTTGTGAAACGTTCACGTTTAAAGTGAACGTTTTTTGTTTTTATTCTTGGGATACATGAGAAAATCCGTTAAAATAAGAAGTATTAAATGGTAGGGAGTTATTTTCATCATGACAAAAACGATTAATAAGCAACATACTGAAGAAAGTATTAAGAACTTAATAGGACTAATTGAACGATTTGAACAAAATGGTGATATGGAGAGAGCTGATAAAGCAAAAAGGTTATTAAAAAAGCGAATTGATCATGAATTTATCATCGCTTTTTGTGGTCATTTTTCGGCAGGTAAATCAACAATGATTAATTCATTACTTGGGGACACCGTATTACCGACAAGCCCAATTCCAACAAGCGCTAATTTGGTAAAAGTTCATAAAGCTGCTGAGGATTATGCAAAAGTATTTTATCATGATCAACCGCCATTATTATTTCAAGCACCATATGATTTTAAAAAGGTAAAAGAATTTTGCAAGAACGGCGATGTAAGTGAAGTAGAAATCGGTCAAGCGACATCAGATCTTGCGGAAGGTGTAACAGTGATGGATACACCTGGTGTAGATTCTACTGATGATGCCCATCGGATATCGACTGAATCGGCTATCCATTTGGCGGATATTGTCTTTTATGTGATGGACTACAATCATGTACAGTCTGAATTGAATTTTATGTATACAAAAGATTTGTTGCGCAACGGTGTTGAATTATATTTAATCATTAATCAAATAGATAAGCATAATGACGAAGAGTTATCCTTTAATGATTTTCAGAAATCTGTTAAAGAATCTTTTGCATCATGGGATGTACATCCGAACGGAATATTTTATACCACATTAAAAAAGCCGGATGATTCCAGAAATCAATTTCAAACTGTAAAAAAATTAATACAAAATACAATGAATGAAAGAGAAGCACGTATCGTTTCCTCTACAGAATCATCAGTGCATATTTTGGTCCAAGAGCATTTTAAATGGCTAAGAGAAGAGCAAGATGAAAAAGCGAAACAATATGACGAAATTGTAAGCCAATATCCTCCGGAAAAAAGACCGACCATTTTCAAAGATGAGGAAAAAATGGTTGAACAAATGGATGAGCTTAATGCTCGGGAAGAGAAATGGAAACAAACTTTTAACAAAGAATTAGATAAAATTTTGACCAATGCTTATTTAATGCCATTTCAAACAAGAGAATTAGCAGAAAGCTATTTAGAATCTGTCCAACCGGATTTTAAAGTTGGTTTTTTCGGGAAGAAGACAGGGCTTGTAAGAAGTGAGAGACTCGAAGCATTTTATAAAAATTTAACCACACAAGTAGATACGCAGCTTACTTGGCATCTTCGACAATTTGCAATAAATCAATTAAAGGAAGCAAAAATTGCTTCAGATGAACTGCAAAGACAGGCGCAGCAATTATCTATTGTTTTTGATGAGTCATTAATTACAAATAGTGTAAAGCCTGGTGCGAGATTAACTGGTGAATATGTACTTAATTATTGTGATCAAATTACGGAAAGCCTTCGAAAACAAGCGAGAACGACCTGTCAGACCTTTAGAGAAGAAGTATGGCAAACATTAAATATTGATATTAAGAATCAATATACGATCTTAGAAGATCGAGTCCGTACAATTAATAAAGTAACTAATGCATTACGGGGATTGGATCAACTAGAATTAGAGAGAAACCAAAAGGAAGAAAACGTCTATCTTCCTATTTCAAACGTGGATGAATTATATCTTTCAATACGAAGTGAATGGGAAAATAATGAAAAAGCAATACGAATCTACTCACCAGAAAATGAAAAAGATGAAGAAAAAAGTAATGAAAGCGAAAAAATACCCGAAACAAAAAAGGATAATATATCCGTTAATCCTTCACTTTCTATTGAAAGGACGATAGAAAAACTTAAAAAGGCAGTTTTCCTTTTAAAGGATAAAAAAGGATTTCAACGTGTAACAGATGTTTTGGCCGCAAAATCGAAGAGATTAGAAAATCGTGAATATACAATTGCATTATTCGGGGCATTCAGTGCAGGAAAATCCTCATTTGCTAATGCATTGTTAGGGGAAAAAGTATTACCTGTTTCACCTAATCCAACAACTGCAGCAATAAATCGAATTTGCCCGCCCACAAGGGAGAATAAGCATGGATCAGCCATTGTACATTTAAAATCAAACCAACATGTACTGGAAGATGTGCAAAAATCGCTTAAGTTCTTCGGAACAAACTGCAGTCAACTAGTAGATGCAGAGAATATTATTCAAAAAGTGATTCAAAGTGCATCAGGTAGTGATAAAGAAAAGATTCATTTATCGTTTTTAAAGGCATTTTTATTAGGTTTTCCAAAATATAAGGAAAAGCTTGGAGAAGACATAGTAACGGATTTACAAGAGTTTCGTGGTTTCGTAGCTAATGAATCCCAATCGTGTTTTGTTGAATCAATTGATTTGTATTATGATTCAGAATTGGCTCGAAAAGGTATTACTTTAGTTGATACACCAGGGGCAGATTCGATTAATGCACGTCATACAGGAGTTGCTTTTGAATACATCAAAAACTCGGATGCAATTCTGTTTGTCACATATTATAATCATGCATTCTCAAAGGCTGACCGAGAGTTTCTTATTCAATTGGGAAGGGTAAAGGATGCATTTGAATTAGATAAAATGTTTTTTATCATTAATGCTATAGATCTGGCCAATTCAGAAGACGAACTTAATGAAGTTCAAACCTATGTCCATGATCAATTGACCCAGTATGGGATTCGTTTTCCACGTATTTTTGGTGTCTCCAGTTTATTAGCATTAACAGAAGAGGTAAGTAAGTCAAGGATTAATCTATTTAAAAACGAATTCAATCATTTTCTTGAGACTGATTTAATGAAAATGACTATACAATCTGCAGATATAGAATTCCAAAAAGGAATCCAGATTCTCGATTCCTATATTGCAACGGCATTGGAAGGTAAAGAAGAAAAAGAAAATAAAAAACACGAATTGCTTAAGCGTAAAGAGCAAGTCCACTCACTGCTAACAAGTTTTACGTCCGATTTTGTAATGAATAAATTGCTGCAAGAACAAAAAGAACTCTTATTCTATGTTAAACAAAGAGTGTTTTATCGTTTTCCTGATTTCTTTAAAGAGGCATTCAACCCGGCAGTAATTCAAAAAAATAATAAAAGTGCGTTATCTATTGCATTAGATGATTTACTAGAGAGTATTGGCTATGATTTTTCACAAGAATTGCGTGCCACATCGCTTAGATTAGAGAATATTGTAAAAGAAGCCTTCGCACAGCAATTAAATCAATTTTCTGAGCAAATAGCGAAAATACAAAAAGATATACAGATCTCAAATTTTGAATGTAATCGTATGACAACCCCAACCTATCCGAATGCTTTCGAAAAGGTATCAAAAGTTTCATTTGAAAAAACCTTCAAGCATTTTAAAAATGCTAAATCATTTTTTGAAAAAAATGAAAAACAATTAATGCAAGATGAACTAGAAGAATTACTTCGTCCGTTAGCTGACGAATATATCGAGCAACAGGGAATTGTAATTCAACACAGCTTTACATTATTTATTGAACAACAATTTTCTCGGATGATTGAAGAGTTACTTCAAGATATACTCGAACAATATAATGGTTGGTTTGAAATTTTAGAAGACCATATTGATGTGAATGAATGGGTGGAAATTCGAAATCAATTAGCGATATAGATGAATTACGGAAAGGGAGAGATTTTTGAAACAAAACCGATTTCACGCTTGTGCCACATGCATTCATTTTTCTGCGGTTAGGATCGAACAGGGAATGAAGTATACTTGTAGACGCTTAGGCTATGATACGAAACCACATTACACGTTCGATTGTTGGAGTCCAAAGGAACATATTAAGAAATTGATAGCAAAAGAACAGGAGGAGTGATGATGGAATACATTGTCGATTTAGAATGGCTAAAAGATAATTTATATAATAAAGAGATGAGAATTATCGACTGTCGTTTTTCTTTAAGTGATCCATTAGCAGGTGAATGTGCATATAAGAAAGAACATATTCCCGGAGCAGTTTATTTTGATTTAGAGAAAGATTTATCAGCTACACCAGCCGAGCATGGTGGCAGACATCCTCTACCGCACACACACTCTATTAAAGAAAAACTGGAATTATCCGGAATTAATGAGCAAAGTAAAATAATCGTTTATGATGGCGGAACTGGAGAAAATGCTAGTAGGTTTTGGTGGATACTTAATTATTTAGGCAATGAAAATGTATTTATATTAAATGGGGGATATGATGCTTGGAAACAAGCAAATTACCCAACTGATAATATTATACCCGTCTTTAAAAGGGCTACTTTTAATGTATCTTGTAAGCAGTCAATGCTTGCCACAATTTCAGATGTAAAAAAAGCGATTCAACAAGGTGACGTTATTTTAATTGACTCTCGAGCATACAATCGGTTTATCGGACTGGAAGAACCAATAGATAAAAAGAAGGGGCATATTCCCAGTGCAATAAATAAAGTATGGACTGATGGATTTAAAGATGGATTTTGGAAATCTGTAGATGAGCAAAAAAAACGTTTTTCAGAATGGAACAAATCTGATTCATTTATTGTTTACTGTGGTTCAGGTGTGACTGCAACACCCAATATTATTGCCTTATTAGAAGCAGGTTTTACTAATGTTCGGCTATATGCAGGGAGCTTTTCCGATTGGGTATCTTATGGCGAAAACCCGATTGAAACAGGAGAATAATATGTTAAAGGGGCATTGTGTAAACACAAATTGTCCCTTCATGTTATAATAGTAGTTGTATCATTTTAAAGAAGATTATAGGGTAATTCCCTTTAAATAGAGGTGCAGATATGGAAAACAAACCACATTTATTACTAGTAGATGGAATGGCATTACTTTTTCGCTCATTTTATGCAACAAGTGTAACAGGTCAATTTATGATGAATTCCAAAGGGATGCCCACCAACGCTGTGCAAGGCTTTATGAAGCATTTATTTTATGCGTTGGAGGATATCGAACCATCTCATACAGCAATTTGTTGGGATATGGGTAGTAAAACCTTTCGTAACGAGATGTTTGATGGATACAAAGCCAATCGCTCAGCACCGCCAATTGAGCTTATTCCCCAATTTGACCTTGTCAAAGATGTTGTAGAGGCATTTCAGTTACCCAATCATGGTCTAGTAGGGTATGAGGCGGATGATTGTATTGGAACGATTGCAAAAGCAATGAAAAATATAGCAAATGTTACGATTTTAACGGGTGATAAAGATTTATTACAGCTCTTAGATAAACATATTGAAGTTCGTATTCTGCAAAAAGGATTTGGAAACTATAAAATATACTCCGAAAGCCTATTTCAAGAAGAATTAGGACTTACACCGAAGCAGTTTATTGATGTAAAAGCTCTGATGGGTGATACAAGTGATGGGTACCCAGGGGTTAAAGGCATTGGAGAAAAAACAGCATTGAAATTAATACAAGAGCATGGGTCAATAGAAGAATTACTTGTAAATATTGATCGTTTAACACCAGGACAACGTAAGAAAATTGAAGAAGATTTGGAAATGCTCCACTTATCAAGAAAATTAGCTGAAATTAATTGTCAAGTACCCATTCATTTTTCACTAGAAACGTCATTGCGTAAACAAATTCCTAACTCCTTTATTGAACTAATTGAAGAACTTGAATTGAAAAATATTCGTCGTCATCTTATACAATCTAAATGGGCAGAAAACATTGCATTAGCTTAAAAAGATGAAAAAGCAGACTTTTTTTGAAGACTGCTTTTTCATCTTTTTCGCATTATTATTTTTTATTTAGTTTTTTTGCAGCATTTTCTAGCTTAGACTTTGGCTCTTCTGCAAACTCGACATCATCTTGTCCCCAGCCTTGTGGATTGACACCTGGTGCAATTGCTTTCCCTCTATTATTATTTTTCTTTGCCAAAAAAATCACCTCCACTTATAGAATTTCCAAAATAATAAATATCAACATTAATTCACGAAATAACTTTTCCAAGGAAGTAATAGTCATAAAATCTATTTTACTGTACAATAGAAAAGGATGTTTATTGGGGAGCGAGGAGAAAAATGGAACATAGCAATATTTCACTAGATGAATATCTTCTATTATTAAGAGAAAAAGGTTTTAAATTTGAAGATGATGTAATTGGTTTTATTTATTTTGGTAAACAATATACGAATGCTTCAGATCAAACAATAAAGGCAGCGATAGAAATTACATTAAAAACACAGAAGCATTTCGATGGTAGCTTTTATATGTCATTATTAGAAACATTTAAAAACAAAAATATCGAGTCAAGGAATCAAGCATATACATACGTTCAACAAATAGGTTTGCTGCCTGCATAGAAAAGTGCATTCTCACTAGAATGCACTTTTTTTGTTCGTTTTTTTCATAAGTAATTTTAACTTAAGATTACTCGGTAGTTCTGCAATAATCATACCAATTAAAATAAAAATGCACCCAATTGTAGCTCCTATAGTAAGTCTGTCATCTATCCAAAAATAGGAGGTAATTGCTGCAAAAACTGGCTCCATCGTTAATATAATTGCAACTCTTGTTGGTGAAGTTGATTTTTGGGAGTTTGTTTGAATAAAAAAAGCTGCAGCAGTTCCTAAAATGGCAGTAATCATTATTGCAAACATCAATGGTTTTGAAGATAAGATTTCAGGCTCCAAAATAAGCTTCCAATCTTCAAATAATAGAGAACTTATTGTACAAAGTAATGCTACAGTAAAAATCTGGATTGTTGTGAGTGTAAGTACAGAACTCCTTTTTGCGAATATGTCGGTAAAAATAATATGAAATGCAAAACCAAAGGTACAAAGTAATACGTAAAAATCACCGACTGAAAAAGATGAAGCCCCTTTGACTGCTAATAAATACAATCCAATTGCAGCTATACTTGATCCAAAAATGGCAGATAGTTTTGGTCTGTTTTTTAAAAAAATATATGAAATAATGGGTACCATCACAACACTTAATCCTGTAATAAAACCAGCTTTTGAAGGTGTAGTGTAAAGCAATCCGATCGTTTGAAGGGAGTATCCTATAAATAAGCAACATCCTAAAATAACACCAGGAAATAATGCGGATAATTGAAATTTCATTTTTCCTTTATTTTGAAATAAATAAACGATGAAAATAATAATACCCGCAAGGAAGAAACGGATTGCATTAAACAATATAGGTGGTAAGAGATCAATGGCATTTTGGACAACAACAAATGTCGCACCCCAAATGAAGGCGACAAACAATAAGGATAGTTCAGCTATGACTTTTTTATTCAATAGTTCCCCTCCAATACTTCAAGCTGGATTGCCTTTCTGGCTAAATCATCTGCGGTTTTATTTTCAGAACTTGGAATCCATTTGATAAAAAATAGATCAAAAGATTTTATCAAAGTAAGTATACGATTCAATAATAATTTATATTTTTCTTTTTTTGTATATGCCTTTTCTACTGCGTTAACCACTGCGGAAGAATCAGATCGAACAGATATTGTTTGGAAATTGAGTGATTGACAAATTTCAAGCGCTTTAATTAAAGCAAGGAATTCCGCTTCATGATTATTACATATGCCAAGCGGAATTGAATATCGTTCAACTTGACCTTGATGTTTAATAAAAATTCCTGCTCCACTTTTTCCGGGATCTCCTGCACTTGCCCCATCTATATAAACCTCAATCAAATATGTCCACTCCTAACTTAAACGATGTATAATAGAACACATTATCACTGTAATTCTAACTATATTGTAATATAAATACATAATAATAAAAGGGAAACATTTTAAATGTTAAGGGAAAACTATACATTACAATCATCTAGAAGGGAAAAGGAAGATGAATTATAAAATTAAGTGGCAATATAAAGGCACGAATACAGAGTCAATTTTATTAGAATCAGAATGGGCCTCAAATAGCATAATTGAGTCATTAATGAATGATTTTCTTAAAACGGGGAGAACAGTTGATCTATCTATTGTTGATGAAATGGGCAACGAATGGACAAAAAAGGAATTTTTAAAGTTGAAAAACACGACTGAAAAAGAACCGCAAAATATCGTCATATATTTCGATGGAGGATTTGATTTACAAACAGGATTATCAGGAATAGGAATGGTCATCTATTATGATAAAGATGGTAAATCATATCGGCTTCGTGCCAATGATCAATTATCGGAATTAGAATCTAATAATGAAGCGGAATATGCAGCATTATATAATGCTGTCATGTTATTAGAAGATTTAAACGTTAAGTTTATTCCATGTACGATTCGCGGTGATTCACATGGCCTATTGAAGCAATTAACAGGAGAATGGCCGTGTTTGGAGCAAAATCTAAATCGATGGTTGGATCGGATTGAAGAAAAGATAAATAAACTTGGGCTAAAGCCATTATACGAACCAATTACAAGGAAGCAAAATAAAGAAGCGGATCAACTTGCATCTCAAGCATTAAAAAATACAATAGTGAATAGTCATATTGAACTTTAAGTCGGGTGTGGAAAAAGAAAGGAAGTTTTCGATGGAAAGATCTAAACTACTACTTGAAATAAACGGAATATTATCAACCTATTGCGGAGATTGTCTTGTTAAGTCGACTTTACGAAAAGAGTATAATAAAACATATGCACATCAATTTTGTATTCAAAAATGTACTGTAGGCGAGCAATTAAAAGAACTTGGAAAACAGCTAGCATATTCACATAAACGGTAAAAAACGATGTATCCAAAAAGGCTGACAATTTCTTGTCAGCCTGCATATTTTATATTATTATTTTTTAGTTACATTAGCAGCTTGCGGTCCTCGGTTTCCTTCAACAATTTCAAAAGAAACTTCTTGGCCTTCTTCTAAAGTTTTAAAGCCTTCACTTTGAATAGCAGTGAAATGGACAAATACGTCGTCTCCACCTTCAACTTCGATAAAACCATAGCCTTTTTCGTTATTAAACCATTTAACTTTACCGTTTTGCATAATTCCTATTCCTCCTATATCTTACAGCACGATGTGCCAAGAAAAAATATTGTCCATTAAATAGTCTTTAATATTTTTAATAAAAGAAAAGTTTGAATATTTAATGACAATTTTAATATACACCATAGTCAATAAATGAGTCAAGATTTCATGTGTATATAAGTTAAATGTTATGAATTTTTAAATAAATTATAATGCATTTCATTTAAATCAGCGTTTAAAAAAGGATTTCTTGTTTAATCGTGGCAATTATAGTAAACTTCATATTGAGGAAAAGCCTTAAATCGGTCCTTTATTTAAAAGGTATCAACTTTATAATAAAGGTTATTTTCGACTACATATTTTTTATATTATAAATGGAGGTTTAGGGATGCCTACGCCAAGTATGGAAGATTATATTGAACAAATATATTTATTGATTGAAAATAAAGGTTACGCCCGTGTATCGGATATTGCAGATGCTCTTTCCGTCCATCCCTCCTCGGTTACGAAAATGGTGCAAAAGCTTGATAAGGATGAATATTTAGTTTATGAAAAATATCGTGGCCTTGTTCTTACACAAAAAGGGAAAAAGATAGGGAAACGTCTAGTCGATCGTCATGATTTGTTAGAACAGTTTCTAAAAATTATTGGTGTGAAAGAAGAAAATATATATCAAGATGTTGAAGGAATTGAGCATCACTTAAGTTGGAATTCAATTGATCGCATTGGCGATTTAGTTCAATTTTTTGAAGAGGATCTTGAACGTGCAGAAGCCTTAAAACAATTACAATTAAAAAATGAAGCAGAATAAAAGAACCGTTAAATTACGGTTCTTTTATTTTTTTCATCAGAAAATGGAGGGATAGTAGGAAAAATAACGATCATTTTCATCGTCATTTACTAAAGTAGCAATCCCGTTTTGATTCGAATCGATATTTGCGCCATTTAGTAACCCATCTTTTGTTTCCAATAAAGCTTTTCGATAAGAGATAATTCTGCCGCTGGAAGTTTGGAAGCTGATAATTTCTCCCTCATCATTGCGTTGGACTTTTGAAATATATTCCATATGAATGTTTCTCCTTTCCATTAAAATGTAGTTATTTCTATTTTGAAGCGTATAGTAGAAAAATAAACATATAAAATTATTATTGAATCTTTTTAATGTAGAAAAAGTATATAATGTAGGTAAATAATTTATTTATTTGAATGGGGGCTATACACTTGGGTGAAGATAAATCAGTTAAATCAGATATACTAATTGCTCAAGAAACACAATTAAAACATATAGGAGAAATTGCAGAAAGCATTGGGCTAACCGACGAAGATATTGAATATTACGGTAAATATAAAGCGAAAATTACTTATGATAAAATACATAGTTTTAATGAAAATAAAGATGGTCGATTAATTTTAGTTACTTCAATAAATCCAACTCCAGCTGGCGAAGGAAAATCAACTGTGACTGTAGGATTAGGAGACGCGTTGCACCAGTTAGGAAAGAAAGTTGTTATTGCCCTTCGAGAGCCATCTTTAGGTCCAACTATGGGCATGAAAGGTGGGGCTACTGGTGGAGGATATGCTCAAGTATTACCTATGGAAGATATCAATTTACACTTTACCGGCGATCTTCACGCAATAACCGCTGCAAATAATGCACTTGCAGCGCTAATGGACAATCATATCCATCAAGGCAACCAATTACAAATTGATCAAAGACGAATTGTATGGAAGCGTGCTCTTGATATTAATGACAGGGCATTAAGGCAAATTGTAATTGGTCTTGGTGGTCCAACACAAGGTGTTCCCCGTGAAGACGGTTTTGATATTACCGTAGCTTCAGAAATTATGGCCGTACTTTGTTTATCAGCTAGTATTGAAGATTTAAAGCAAAGATTAGCGAAAATGGTTGTCGGATACGATACATCCAAACAACCTATTACAGTTGGAGATTTAGGTGTAGAAGGTGCTCTTAGCTTATTATTGAAAGATGCATTGAAACCGAATCTTGTTCAAACAATTGAACATACCCCCGCTTTAGTCCACGGTGGACCATTTGCAAATATCGCACATGGATGTAATAGTGTTATGGCAACAAAAACAGCATTAAAAATGGCAGATTATGTTGTAACAGAAGCGGGGTTTGGGGCAGATTTAGGCGCTGAAAAATTTCTAAATATCAAGGCAAGGGCGGCAAAAATAAAACCTGATGCTGTAGTGATAGTTGCAACAATTAGAGCATTAAAAATGCATGGGGGCATGTTAAAGTCGGAGCTGCAACATGAGAATGTTTCAGCAATGAAAAAAGGGCTCGAAAACCTTAAGAAACATATAGAAACAATTAATAACTTTGGTTTACCAATTGTCGTTGGAATCAACCGATTTATTTCTGATACTGATGAAGAAATCAATACGCTGACAAATTGGTGTACTGAACAAAAAGTGCCTGTAGCATTAACTGAAGTATGGGAAAAAGGCGGAAAGGGCGGTTTGCAATTAGCTGAGTTTGTTCTTGAACAAATTGAATCTAATAAGCAAACGTTTAAGTTCCTCTATGAACTGAATCAACCTATTGAAGAAAAAATTAAAACAATTGTACAAAAAGTGTATGGGGGTTCTGATGTAGAATTTTCTATCAAAGCAAAGAAACAATTAAAAGAATTTCAAGAATTTGGGTGGGATAAGTTGCCAGTCTGTATGGCGAAAACACAATATTCATTATCAGATGAACCTTCCAAATTAGGACGTCCGAGAAATTTTACGATACATGTTCGTGAATTAAAACCAAAATTAGGGGCTGGATTTATTGTCGCATTAACCGGTGACGTGATGACCATGCCTGGACTACCGAAAAAACCTGCTGCTTACCAGATGGATGTTGATGAAAATGGAAGAGCAATAGGACTATTTTAAAGCAAAACAGGCGAAAAGCCTGTTTTTTCTTTTATGCATATTATTTGAACACATTTATTTTTCTGAAAAGTATTTACAAATATCTATAGTTATTTTAGTATTACTGAAGGAAGAAAAAACTTCCAATTTAATAGAAGGGAGAAATATATTATGCGTTTACTTACAAAAAGAAATTTAAAAAAGAAAAAGGATGACACTACGTAGAGAAAAGGAAAGAAGAGGAGAATATGATGATAAATCCATTGACAGAAACAATAAAAATCGTAAAGTATCGTGAAGAATTGGCAAAATCAATTGCAGACATGTGGAATGAAAGTCGTGATAGCTGGGGTGGCGATTCAGCGATTATGTCTGAAGAGCAAGTGCTTGAAAAAGAAGCGAATTCTGAGGATTTATTCTTATATCTCGCTTTGGACGGGGAAAAGGTAGTTGGATATTGTGGGATATCTGAATATAAAGAAGATATAGAGGCTCTTTATATTCGATTATTAAACGTGCATCCAGACTATCATGGCAAGAAAATCGGTAAACAACTTGTTTTAAAGGCAGTAGAAAAGACAATTGAATTAGGTTGGCCGCGTATCGACCTTTATACATGGCCGGGGAATGTAAAGGCTGTACCTTTATACAAGAAATGTGGTTTTTTTTGGGAGGATCGGGATGATACGACCCACTTAATGAATTTTATTCCATTAGTTCTACAAAATGAAATAACAAAACCGCTATTTCATTCAATTGATTGGTATGAAGACAATGTGAGAGCGATTGAAGTAAAACCTGATGGGATAAAAGAAAATGGATTCACCTATTACGAATATGTTTGGGAAAATGAACAACATTTTCTTCGTGTTCAAATAGAAAAGAGTGGAAGAGGGATTCGTTTAATTGAAACGAATGATATCAAAATTGAACTTCTAATGGGCCAACATACTCAGATTGAAGGAAGAGAATCCAATCTTCAACTACAAATAGAAAATAAACGGATCGATTCGCTAAATGTAACGGTAGAAGGCTGTAAAAATGAAAGAACTCATGTACAGGGAAAAATAACCGAAGCGATTAAACAAAATAAAATATTCGAATTTCCAGTTCATATAAAAAATGGTGAGGAGCCGAATGAATGGATCACACATCCTAAGGCAGAAGTTCAGATTGTAATTAATGGACGGAAGTCTAAGCTAGCTGTTGGTGTATTTCCAAAAAAGGCGATGAAAGTAAAACCGGTTTATATTCCGAAAAAATTCGACACGAATAAACAACAATATTGTTATATAGAAATTGATAATTTTTTAAAAAATGAAGCTGAAATTTCTATTAAACTTTCACCTAATGCTTTGGTACAGTGGGAGAAGTCTACTTATTCATCGAAAATTACTGAAACGGGTATGATAAAAATCCCTTTCCAAATCAAGAAATATGGCTTTGTACAATCGGAGTGTACAGTGACCGTTCATACTGCTAATGAAATCTTTGAATGGAAGGAAACATTAGCATTTTCAATGCCATATTTTGGGGTGAAAGATGGGGGATTTGATCAAGAATTTTTTTATTTGCAAAATGGATTTTACACGGTAAACATTCGTAAAAGGGATAATGCCATTTCATTTGGAGATGAACAAAAATTTAACCAAAGAACATTCCTTTTTCCACCAAAGTTTGGAAAACCTTATATTGCTGAATTGCCAAAAAAACAAGCATCTTCTTATGAATGGAATTACACTGAGACATCAGCAATTATGAAAATTCACTATGAAATTGAGAAGCCATTCAAGCAAAATGTAGCACTATGTTTTGAATTATTCGGTGAAGGTCTATTAAACTTTTGGCTAGAAATAGAAAATGTATCTGAATCGATTGTAGAAAATTTGTATATTTACCAGCCAATAAGACATGAGTTAAATCAAACTTATCTACCATTAAACAATGAAATCGTTTATTTTAATGATTCAAAAATGACCGATTTAAGCCAATTAAACAGTAAGGATGTTACGAGTAATTGGATATTTTCCGACGATAAAAAGGACCCGCACGGGATAATATGGGACCGCCAAATGAAAATCGGATTTGATGGTTGGGTATTATATTTGGAAGAAAATATCAGGAAGATTACAAAAAATGAAATTAGAAAGTCCAAAATAATTCGCTTTTCATTAGGTGTCATAAAAACCGTGGAGGAATTCCAACTATTTGCTAATGATACTTCGAAACAAACTGTTGTAGATGAAGTAGAAATAAGAACAAAAACACGAAATCCCATAATTTCAACTAATAAGGTAGAATTAATATTAAAAAGAAGTCAAAACCGTTATTTCAATGGTGTATTATCTTTTTTGAATAATGATGAACCACTGAAAAACATTAGTATTGAACAGGTAAATAATGATGCATTTAAATTTATCTATCAAACGAAAGATGACCCATTTGTTTCCCTTCAATATGTACTGGAAAATGAGTCTCAAACGATACAAGGATCATCCTTATTGTTGCGGAAAGCTAATCGTCCGATTCAATCGCGAAAAATAGACGGAAACGGTCAATATATATATGAGATTGAAAATGGAGATTTACAATTTAAAGCTGCTCCCGGATTTTTTCCAACATTATATTCAATTTGTTTCCAGGGGAGAGAATGGCTTGATTCATCTTTTCCTACTCCCGAACCAAAAGCATGGTGGAATCCTTGGACTGGTGGATTCAGTTCCCATCTAAGTGGGATAAGTCTCTTTTCATACATTAAAGAGTCATCACAAACCTCTTTTGTAAAAAAACAGGATCAATATAAAAATGAATGGGAAGGTTTAGCGATTGAAACGGTTATAGAGCATCATGAAAAATGGAAAGGGTTAAAAATTACACAATACTTTTTAACTATTCCCGGGGTGCCGATGATTGCTCATTATACAGAATTAGAACATCGGAATCGTACAATCAACCAATTTGTGTATACTGATATGTTTTTAAAGAATATATCTATGAAAAATACGTCAGTTCATTTGCATAATAAAGGTGGTTCGACTAAATTTAATGCTGGATTTGAAGAACATATTTTTCGTTTAAATAATCCGAGTACTTTCTCAGACAATGATCAGTCCCAGCATTTACAGCTCGTTTCTAGTAAAGATTTATTGGATTCCGAATGTATTTTTAGTGAGGACTTTGCATTAGTTAGTACAATGGAATTCGTAAGGAACAGCCCAGGTCATTCTAAAAAAACAGATCCTATTTTCATGTTATTTCCTCATCTGCCAATTGATAAAGATATGATTAAAAACCTGAAATCAATCAAATTTTAAGGGAGCTAGCCATGAAAATAATTGATGCACATATTCATTTCTCAAATATAGGCTCTTTTCATAAAACGGCAGAGGAACAATCATTTGTCGATTATTCAAAAAAAGGAATAATGAATGAATTTAAAGAGGCTGGGGTCGTTCTAGGTATCGGTATGGGGTTAACGGAAACATTGGAGATCGGTTTTCCTGATCCAAAGTCTAATACACCAATGGGATTAGATTTAGACGCCAGTTTACCAAATAATATTGTTTATTGTGCGGGTGTTAATCCATATACATTAAGTAATGAGACACTCGTTTTACTAGAAAATGAATTACAAAAAGATAATGTAGTAGGAATAAAAATTTACTTAGGTTACTATCCCTTTTATGCATATGATGAAATCTATCATCCGGTTTATGCGTTAGCAGAAAAATATGATGTCCCTGTAGTATTCCATACAGGTGATACCTATTCAGAAAGGGGATTATTAAAATATTCCCATCCATTAACATTGGATGAAGTCGCTGTACGTTTTCGTAATGTTCGTTTTGTGATGGCGCATTTTGGCGACCCATGGGTATTAACTGGTGCAGAAGTGGTATATAAAAATGCGAATATGTTTGCAGATCTTTCTGGATTAATTGTCGGAACGGAGGAAGAACTTACGAGTTATTCAGAAGGAAGATTTTTAGACCATTTACGACACGCATTAGTTTATTGTGATCATTATGATAGATTACTATTCGGGACCGATTGGCCTTTGGCACCAATAAAGCCATATATAAAATTTATACAACAATTGATTCCAGAAAAATATCATAAAGATGTGTTTTACAATAATGCACTAAAGGTTTTTCCAAAAATAAAAAATAAACTATAACAGCAAAAACTCACTCGTATAACCGTGAATACGAGTGAGTTTTTTAATTTTATAATTTAAACGAACTCTTTAATGATACAACACGGTTAAATACGAGTGAATTTGTTGTTGAATGCTTTGGATCAACATTGAAGTATCCATGTCTAAAGAATTGAAACTTGTCATTTGCTTTTGCGTTTTCCATATTAGGTTCGACAAATCCTTTTGCGATCTCAAGAGAATTCGGATTGATATGGTCTAAAAATGTTCCATCTTCCTTAGCCTCGTCATCCAAAATTAAGGAATCGTATAGACGAAATTCAGCCGGTATTGCTTTTGTTGCCTCAACCCAATGAATTGTCCCTTTTACTTTTCTTCCGGTAAATCCTGATCCACTCTTCGTTTCCGGATCATATGTGCAATGTAATTCAATTACTTCTCCATTTTCATCCTTAATAACTTCTTCACATTTAATAAAATACGCATGTTTCAAGCGAACTTCATTCCCAGGGAAGAGACGGAAGTATTTTTTTGGAGGGTTTTCCATGAAATCTTCTTGCTCGATATATATTTCACGTGAAAACGGAATTTGTCTTGTACCCATTTCAGGAACTTCAGGGTTAATTTCAGCATCAAGCATTTCAACTTGTCCTTCTGGATAGTTTGTTATAACTACTTTTAATGGTTTTAACACTGCCATTGTACGAGGTGCTTTTAATTTTAAATCCTCACGAATAAAATGTTCAAGCATTTGAACATCAACAGCACCGCTGCCTTTAGAAATGGCGAGTTCTTCGCAAAAAGTTCGAATAGCTTCAGGTGTATAACCTCTGCGTCTTAAACCAGATATCGTTGGCAAGCGTGGGTCATCCCAGCCATCTACAATATTTTCTTCAACTAATTGTTTTAGCTTCCTTTTACTCATTACAGTGTTTGTTAAATTTAATCGACCAAACTCGATTTGTCTTGGTGTTGATTCCATTTCACATTTTTCTACAACCCAGTTATATAGTGGACGTTGATCTTCAAATTCAACTGTGCATAATGAATGGGTAACCCCCTCAATCGCATCCTCGATTGGATGTGCAAAAGCATACATAGGATAAATACACCATTTATCACCAGTATTATGATGTGTTGCATGTGATATACGATAAAGAACGGGATCCCTTAAATTGATATTAGGTGAGGACATATCAATTTTTGCTCGTAAAACCTTTTCACCGTTAGCGAATTCACCATTTTTCATTCCCGTAAATAAACCAAGATTTTCTTCAATACTTCGATTTCGGGAAGGACTTTCTTTGCCAGGCTCTGTTAAAGTACCGCGGTATTCTCTTATTTCATCCGCTGAAAGATCTTCAACATATGCAAGTCCTTTTTTAATTAATAAAATTGCTTTTTCATACATGACATCAAAGTAATTAGAGGCAAAAAACAAATTTTCCCATTCATAACCTAACCATTTTACATCTTCTTTAATTGATTCAACAAACTCGATATCTTCTTTCAAAGGATTGGTGTCATCAAAACGTAAATTTGTCGTTCCATTGAATTCATCTGCCAAAGAGAAATTGATAAAAATTGATTTCGCATGTCCAATGTGCAAATACCCATTTGGTTCCGGTGGAAAGCGAGTTATAATTGAATCGTGTTTTCCGCTATGTAAATCTTCAAGTATTATGTTTCGAATAAAATTGGATGGCGCTGCTTTTTCTTCCATTAATTGATCACCCTTCTTACATCTTCATTTTGGATATTCTAATATTATAACAAACTAATGAAAACAGTAAACATTTCTCTTGATATTATAGGCTGAACCAACACATTTTTATAAAAAACAAAGAAAACATGGTAAAATATAAAAGTGAGAAATCGGGAGGTACTATGGAGAAAATCATAGAACAGACAGAAGAATTTGTAAAAGCAGAGCTTGGGGAGGATGCAACTGGGCATGATTATTATCATGTTGATCGAGTAAGAAAGCTTGCTTTATATATAGCTATGGAAGAACGAAAAGGGGATCTGTTTACTATTGAAATGGCTGCATTACTACATGATATACCCGACGAAAAATTAAATCAAAGTATAGAAGATGGATATTTTAAACTCCATTCTTTTCTTGAAACTTTACCTTTAACCCAAATACAAAAACAAAGAATCGTTGATATTATAAGCAAAATATCCTATAAAGGTGGAAATGAGGCTGAACTAACAACTTTTGAAGAAAAAGTGGTTCGAGATGCTGACCGAATCGATGCAATGGGTGCGATTGGCATTGCTAGGGCCTTCTCCTACGGAGGAAAAAATGGCCAACTGATTTTTGATCCTAATATAAAAATTCGTACGAATATAACAAATAAACAATATCGAAATGAAAAATCTACTTCAATCCATCATTTTTATGAAAAACTATTAGTATTGAAGGAGCGTATGCATACCAGTACAGCGAAAAGGATTGCTGAAGAACGTCATCAGTGGTTGGAAATGTATTTAGAACAATTTTTTAAAGAATGGAATGGTGACCAGTGAGATCATTCACAATTGAACACTTATCAAAATCATACGGTGAGAAACAACTGTTTAGAGATATATCGCTACAAATAAATGAAAAAGATCGAATTGGTCTAATCGGTGTTAATGGAACAGGAAAATCGAGTCTTCTAAAAATTATAGCAAAAATTGATGATCCTGATTCTGGTGAAATGATTCACCCCAACGATTATTCGATTACATATTTATCGCAAAATCCAGAATTAAACCCTGAATTAACGGTATTGGAACAAGTTTATGCAGGTGATTCTGTAATAATGAAATTATTACGTACATATGAAATTGCACTTCTCAGATTAGAAAAGGAACCATTAAATGTAGGATACCAAGAAGAACTTTTTAAATTGCAGGCAGAAATGGATGCTCTAAATGCATGGGATGCTAGTGCAAATGCAAAAACTATTCTTTCGAAATTGGGGATTAATCATGTTAATAAACAAATTGGAGAATTATCAGGTGGACAGAAAAAAAGAGTTGCACTTGCTCAAGTGCTAATCGACACGCCGGATTTATTAATATTAGATGAACCGACAAATCATCTAGATTATGAATCTGTCAAATGGTTAGAGGACTATTTAACAAGATATCATGGATCCGTATTATTGGTTACACATGATCGGTACTTCTTAGATCATGTAACCAATCGAATCTTTGAATTAGATAATGGACATATCTATTCCTATACCGGAAATTATCAATCATTTATAGAAGCAAAATCATTACGTGAGGAGGAAGCTTTACAAACAGAGTCAAAACGAAGAAATCTTTATCGTAAAGAACTTGCTTGGATGAGGCGTGGTGCGAAAGCGAGATCAACAAAACAAAAAGCAAGAATACAAAGGTTTGAACAATTGGAATCAAATATTGGTCAAATACCATCAAATGAAAATATTGATATTGGACTACAAAGTAGTCGATTAGGAAAACAAGTATTTGAATTTCAACATGCTTATAAGTCCTATGAGAATCGTACAATTCTAAAAGACTTTAATTGGCTAGTAAAGCCTGGTGATCGAATTGGTATCATTGGCAAGAATGGAAGCGGGAAATCCACCTTAATGAACTTAATTGCTGGCAAAATAAAGTTGGATCAGGGGAATATTTCGCTAGGATCTACCGTAAATATCGCCTATTACCAACAAGAAAACGAGGAGTTAGATGAATCGAAGCGAATGATTGAGTACATTCGCGAACAAGGCGATATAGTAACGACATCTGAAGGTGAATCGATTTCAGCTACACAAATGCTTGAACGATTTTTATTTCCACTGAATACTCATGGAACACCAATTAGAAAACTTTCCGGTGGCGAAAAAAGAAGGTTATATCTGCTTAAGCTTCTTATGGGAAAGCCGAATGTATTATTAATGGATGAACCAACGAATGATTTGGACACCCAAACACTAACCGTGTTGGAAGATTACCTGGAGGAGTTTCCGGGTGTAGTAATTACAGTGTCGCATGATCGATATTTCTTGGATAAAACATCGGAGCAATTACTTGTTTTTAATGGCGAAGGGCAAATTGACCGTTATTACGGAATATACAGTGAATATTTGGAACAAAACGCCAAAATAGAGAAGAAAGTTTCGGAAAAAGAAAAAAGTGATGTGCCAGTAGCTGAAAAGAAGCCATTAAAAAAGAAAAAGTTATCCTATAATGAACAAAAAGAATGGGACGAAATTGATGGTGAAATAGAAAAAACAGAAAATGATATTGAGTCCATCCAACATGAACTTAATCAGGTTGGCAGCGATTTTGAAAAAGCACAACAATTAACGGAAGAGTTAGATCAACTAAATATTAGATTAGAACATCTTATTGAACGATGGAGTTATTTATCTGAACTTGTCGAATCGTTTTCCTAACCCTGCATAGGATGCAAGCATAAAAAATTTAATAATATTTAACGTATGTTAAAATAAAGTAATGATTTTTAAATGAAAGGTGGTATGTAGCTATGAAAATTATTTCAATCGAACCTACTCCAAGTCCGAATACGATGAAAGTAATTTTAGATGTAGAACTGCCTGCTGGAAAAAGTAATAATTATAAAAAAGAGCAATTGAGTAGCGCACCGCAATTTATTAAAGAGTTACTGGAAATTGAAGGTGTAAAAGGAATCTACCATGTGGCTGATTTTATTGCTGTAGAGCGAAATGGTAAATACGATTGGCAACAAATTTTGCCAAAGGTTAAAGAACTATTTGGTGATGAGGAATCAGACCAAACACAATCAACTAAGATTGATGAGCATTACGGAGAAGTGAATGTTTCCGTCCAAATGTTTAAAGATATTCCATTACAAGTGAAATTATCTGATGGAGAACAGGAAAAACGTTTTGCATTACCTGAACTATTTATTAAATCCATGAGTAAGGCACAGCTTGAGGGTGATAATTATGTGCTATTACGAAAATGGAAAGAGTTTGGCGTACGCTATGGAGATCTTGAACAAATAGGTCAAGAAGTAGTAGAAGAATTACAAGCCGCTTACCCTGAGACTCGTTTGAATGATTTAGTAGAAGCAGCGAAAAATCCAAAACTGACAAAGGAATTGCAATTAAAGAAATTAATTAAAGTAACTCCAGAAATGTTAAATGATCCAGATTGGCGAAGAAGATATCAGTTACTTGAACAAATGGAAGAACCAACTATAGATGAACTTCCAGTATTAGAAAAGGCGTTACAAGATGAGAATGCATCGATTCGAAGATTAGCCGTCGTCTATCTTGGAATGATAAAAGATAAACAAGTACTCCCATATTTATTTAAAGGCTTAAAAGACAAAGTTGTAACAGTGAGGCGCACTGCCGGTGATGCTTTATCAGATCTCGGTTTTAAAGAAGCAATTGAACCAATGATGGAGGCATTAGCGGATAAGAGTAAAATTGTTCGCTGGAGGGCGGCAATGTTTCTATATGAAGAGGGGGATGAAAGGGCCGTTCCTGCACTTAAAAATGCGGAGAATGATGAAGAATTTGAAGTTCAATTACAAGTGAAAATGGCATTAGAACGAATTGTTGGCGGCGAAGAGGCAAAAGGATCTGTCTGGAAGCAGATGCTGGAAGCTCGCAAAAAAAATTAATTATTTAATCGAATAGGAGGCAGTAAACATGTCAATGGCATATGAGGAATACATGAGAGAGTTAGTAAAACCAATGAGAGAAGAATTGACAGGAGCTAATTTCACAGAGTTGTTAACAGAAGCTGATGTGGAAAATTTTATGGAAACAGTAAATGGTACAACATTAGTTGTTGTTAATTCTGTTTGCGGTTGTGCAGCAGGATTGGCAAGACCAGCGGCTATCCAAGCCGTTCAAACAAACGTAAAAAAACCTGATCAATTAGTTACAGTGTTTGCAGGACAAGATAAGGAAGCGACTGCAAAAATGCGTGAGTATTTTACAGGTTATGAACCTTCATCCCCTTCAATGGCACTTTTAAAAGGAAAAGAAGTAATTCATTTTATTCCAAGAGATGATATAGAAGATTATGATGTGGAAGAAATTGTAGCCAATTTAACCAATGCGTTTAATAAATATTTATAATTATTGGGTGTCTATGACACCCATTTTTTAGGTGATAGGATGATTGTAACAACTGCTGGGCGAACAAACGAACAAATGATTGAAAAAGCCAAAGTAATTGCGAAAGAATTAGATGCAGAATATATTCCACGAAAGAAACAGTCGATTAATAAAATGAAGCAACTTTTAGATGATGATTGTATTATAATCGGAAAAGATAGATTAGAACTACATCCTTTTCAATCAGACGTTCCTTTTTTCTTCCATCCAAATTCTGCAAGCTTTCGAATAAAAAGGTTATTGAGATCGGAACTTGATCCATTTATTAAAGCAACCAATCTTAAAAATGGAAGTACAATTTTAGATTGTACAATGGGATTAGCTTCCGATAGTATTGTTGCTTCCTTTGTTGTTGGAAACCGTGGAAAAGTCTATTCATTAGAAGGGAATAAATATCTGCATTACATTGTCAAAAAAGGATTGGAAACATGGAGCTCGGATATTGAAGAAATGAATCTTGCAATGAAGAGAATTCAAACAAGAAACTTGGATTTTAAGGATGTCTTAAAAAGACTGCCAGATCAATTTGTAGATGTCATATATTTTGACCCTATGTTTGAAGATCAAATTTTAACTTCAGATGGTATTGCAGCATTAAGAAAATTTGCATTGTATACAGGTATAAATGATGACATTATCTATGAGGCTACAAGAGTAGCTAAAAAGCGCATTGTACTTAAAGATCATTTTCGTTCTGAAAGATTTGCTAAATATGGCTTTCAAGTAATTGAACGAAAATCTGCAAAGTTTCACTTTGGCATTTTGAAAGTATGAAAATTGATTAACGTAAAAAGGCCGACACTCGCTTTCAATCCTAAAGTAAGTCGGCCATTCATTCAATTTCATTAATCAGTAATCGTTAAATAAACAAAGTACGCTAATAAAATAAAGATACCAATGTAAGTTAATGCTGTTTCCACGAAATCACTCCTCAAAAATAATATTCAACAGATCCTCAGTGGATATGTATTTTAAATAAAGTTAGCATATACATATTATTATAAAAATACTCCTTTTATATAAATAAATATTGCGCTACAATAATAGTATAAACCGAATGAATATTTAGAAAACGTATAAATATCATATACTACTATATAACTTTTTTGGGAATATTGAAACCTTTTTGTTTTCTAATCGTCAATATAAGTATAGAATAATAGTAAACTAGAGTTCATATTTAATAGGAAGGCTTTTACATCAGAAAGGATTTTGGCACATGAAACAGTGGCTTAGAAAATCAGTTGTCGTACTCGTCTCCATATTAACATTTGGATTAGTAACACCGGCCCATGCATTTTGGAATGAAAATCAAGAGGTAGATAAAGTAAAACACGAATCGGCCAATTCAAGCTATCAACAAACCTCTACAAATGAGAATGTATTTATAACTGATAAAGAGAATGTTGATAGGCAACAATTGATTAATCGGTTGATGATTGAAGCAGAAAAACAATCATATGAGAAATTTGGCAGCAAAATCACCCCAGTTATTGAAGATGAATTTCGGGAAGTTATTCTTCCGAAAATACAAGAAGCAATTGAAATGACTATTGCTCAATATCCGAATGAGGAATTATCTTCATTGGCAATCACGGAAACACCAAGTGCAGGCGTTGGTGAAAAAATATTTCATATTTATAATGCAAAAACTAGAGAAGACATTATTCGTTTCCATGTAAGAAGAGATCACCCGCCAATGGATGGATATTATTTTAACTTTCATTATCATACACGTTTTGATGAATACCAAGCCCACCATGACTTAGGAAAAATCTATTGGGATAAAAATACTCCACCGAAATGGATGGCTATGTAAAAAATGAATAGATTTATGAAAAATCAGCGATCTAGCTGGTTTTTTTATGCTGCTCGCAACTTGTAACTTATGATATAATTTAAAAGAAAAATACTAGTTTTTGAGGAAGTGCAACGAGAAATGCGCAGATTACAACTAGTACTATTAGCTGTCATTATCGTTTTTTTGCTTCAAGGCAACTCAAAACCAACTATAGATGGAGTGCTGTTAAAAAATTCTGTAGTCTTTAAAACGATGAAACTTGAATCTAGTGATACTTTAAAAAATATCATTATATTACCTAATTCTACTAAATATAATCGGAACGAAGTGACAAATATCATTTTACGCTTGGATCATTTACCTACATCCATTTTGCAAAAGGTTGCTCTATCAGGAATTAAAGTAAAGCTATTTCAAGGTAAACTTACTGATAACCCATCCGCATCCTATTTAAAAGGAATTACACCACGAGGATACTCCAATCATGCCATTACGTGGGATGACATTCCCGGTGTCGGCGGTTCAAAAATAGTGTTAGTGAAAATAGGCTATAGCGAAAAGGGAAAGGGCCATGGTTCAATAAATTTAGAATTACATGAACTGGCACACTCTTTGGACAAATATCTTTTTCATGCCGAAAATAAGAATGGTAACTATCTGTCGATTTGGAAAGAGGAAGCCCAAAAGCTGTTTCCAAATCAAAACTATTTAATGAAATATCCCGAAGAATATTTTGCTGAAAGTTTTGCGATGTATTATTATACAAATGACTCAAAAAAACAATTAAAATATTATGCGCCAAAAACGTATGCATATATTTCAAGTCTCAAATAGAATAGGATGGATTACACCGATGAAACAATATTTGAATCTCTGTAAGCATGTACTAGAATATGGAGCGAAAAAAGAGGACCGTACAGGTACTGGAACATACAGTATATTTGGTTATCAAATGCGTTTTGACTTGCAAAAGGGCTTCCCGCTATTAACAACAAAAAAGCTGCACATGAAGTCAATTATCCATGAATTACTTTGGATGTTAAATGGGGATACGAATGTCCGTTATCTCCAAGAAAATGGGGTAAGAATTTGGAACGAATGGGCAGATGATAATGGAAACTTAGGTCCGGTCTATGGGCATCAATGGCGTTCTTGGCCTGCTCAAAACGGAGAAACTATAGACCAAATTACCAATGTTATTAATCAAATTAAAACAAATCCCGATTCCCGCAGGCTGATTGTAAATGCATGGAATGTTGCTGAGATAGAAAATATGGCGCTTCCTCCATGTCATTGCTTCTTCCAATTTTATGTAGCAGACGGTAGGCTGTCATGTCAATTGTATCAACGTTCTGCAGATATCTTTCTTGGAGTGCCTTTTAATATTGCTTCATATGCATTGTTAACTATGATGATTGCACAAGTTTGCGGACTGGAGCCAGGGGAATTCGTACACACTTTAGGCGACGCTCATATATATATGAACCATATTGAACAAGTGAAACTACAATTAACACGCGAACCGAAAGATTTGCCCAAAATGTTGATTAATCCGGAAGTTAAGGATATATTTAATTTTACATTTACCGATTTTGAACTACATGATTACAACCCACATCCACATATTAAAGGAGTGGTAAGCGTATGATCTCTTTTTTATGGGCTCAAGATGAAAAAGGAGTAATAGGTCGAAACAACCAACTTCCATGGTATATTCCTGAAGATCTAAAATATTTCAAAAAAACCACGATGGGACATCCAATCGTAATGGGAAGAAAAACGTTTGAATCAATCGGTAAACCTTTACCGGGAAGACAAAATATTATCATAACACGAGATGAAAACTTTCATGTGAAAGATTGTCTTGTGTTTCAATCGAAGCATCAATTATTAAAATGGGCTGATCAACAAGATGAAGAAGTTTTCATTACTGGTGGTGCAGAAATCTTCGGTCTACTCATGGATACAGTTGACCGCCTATACGTAACAAAGATATTTGCAAATATTGAAGGAGATACCTATTTTCCAATTATTGATTGGTCGGAATGGGAATTAGTATCTAGTGAAAAAGGCCCCACGAATGAAGAAAATCCTTACGACTACGAATTTCAAGTCTACGAAAGAAAATAAACGATATTTACGATTTATGAAGAAATCCTTGCTCCTATAATGGAGCTTTTTTTTATGGACAAACTTTAAATGTTGCTCTCCTTACATAAATGTAAGTAAGGAGATGATGAAATGGTAAAAAAGAAAAAAATCCTCTTTTTTAGTGATTTTGGTGTAGATGATATGGTTGCAGGGTTATTTAGCTTTTATAGTAAAGAATTAGAGCTTGTCGGAGTCGTTGCAGATTATGGAAATATTTCTAAAGAAGATGCATTACGAAACGTTGAGTTTTTTAAAAAATTAACGGGAATTTACGATATACCAGTATTCGGTGGTGCTGAAATTCCCCTAACTGGTGATCTTCCAACATATTATCCCGAAATTCATGGTCCGTCTGGTTTGGGCCCTATTATTCCCGAATTTTATTCGAATGGTACATTAGAAAATTTTAATAATATTAATGATTTAATTAAAAAATATGAGAATGAAATTATTATTTTTAGTGCTGGGAGATTAACATCTTTAGCAACTATGTTTATCTTGTATCCCGAAATGATGAAAAAAGTAAAGGACATCTATTTAATGGGAGGAGCATTTCTAACAGCTGGTAATGTAACTCCGGTTGCCGAGGCGAATTTCTTCAGTGATCCTTATGCGACTAATCTTGTAATGCAATTGTCACCAAAAAAAATTCATATTGTTCCATTAGATGTAACAAAAGAGGCCATTTTAACACCAGATTTCGTGAATAAACTAAATGAGCATTATTTGAAAACAAATGATAAAGTAGGTCAAGTTATTAAACCGATGATTGATTTTTATTATAAATTCTATAAAAAAATGAATCCAAATTTAATAGGGAGTCCCATTCACGATTTACTTGCTATGTGGGCAGTTAGTGAACAAAGTAATATGGAATATATTGAAGTACCTGTAAAAATTTCAGTTGAAAAAGGTGCTTCGTTTGGACAGAGTATGGCGGATTTCCGAACAACGATTATGAAGGCACCATGGCCGGTTCATCGTATTGCATACCAATTTGATTATTCATTGTTCATCAATCAAATATATACGATACTTACTAGTAAAATAGAAAGAGGATAGTTTTTTTTCGAAGTAAAAAAATGTTTGCCTCATAAAATACGTGTTATAATAAAAAGAATGTAAAAGCGGGGTGACAATAAATGAAGAAAATCCTCACTTTACTTTTGGGAATTTTGCTTTTCTGCAGCGGTTGTTCGTTCGGAATAAAAGAACATGCAATGAAAGATTTGAATGTTACAAATAAACCTGTTCCTAAGGATTTAGCGATCGTATCTGTTGGTGATTCATTAACACAAGGCATTGGAGACAGTACAAATACAGGAGGATATATTCCTTATTTAAAAAAAGAGCTTGAAACAATGCGTATGATAAAGAAAGTAAATTTTCAAAATTTCGGAGTAAGAGGAAATAGAACAGACCAATTACTAGAAAGACTTCAGCAAAAAAAGCTAAGTGCATCAATTTCTAAAGCAGATTTAGTCATTATTACAATCGGTGGCAATGATATTATGAAAGTATTTAAGGATAACTTTTCTGAATTAGAAATTTCGAAATTTAACCATGCATTAATTGGCTATAAACAAAGGTTGAACAAAATAATCAAAACGATTCGACAGAAAAGTCCAAATGCTGGAATCGTCTTAATAGGGTTATACAATCCATTTATTAAATGGTTTTCCGACATTAAAGAAGTGGATGAAATTATTTATGAATGGAATAATACGAGTAAACAATTAATAAATAATTACAAAAAAACACTGTTTGTACCTGTTGCTGATATATTTGCAAATCAAGAAGAGAACTTGCTATACTCAGATAATTTTCATCCAAACAATCACGGGTATGAGCTCATTGCAAAAAGGGTTTATAGCTTTTTAAATAATGAGAGAAAACTAAAAAATTTAATTGATTTAAATGCAATGGGAGAAGAGCGGCAATGAAAAAACAACATTGGAAAATAGCATTTTTTAGTCTGTTAACAATAAACATTATAATAGTAGGTACAATAGGTTACTTTATATTTTCACCTGGAACCTCGACCATTCATAACAAATCTCCAAAAGGTGAAAAAGTTAATTTTAAAATAAATACGAGTAAAAACGACTTAACAAAATTAATTAATCATTATATTCATAAGGAAGGATTAAATGGTCCAATTGACTATAGTGTACAATTAACCGATGAAGTGGAATTGTATGGGCTCATAAAGATTTTTTCTCAAGATGTCCAATTAAAAATGACTTTTGAACCGGAAGCACAAAAAAATGGGGATTTACTGTTAAAACAAAAATCGATTTTAATTGGAAATCTGAATCTTCCTGTAGAATATGTTTTAAAGTTTATCCAAAAGTCATATAAATTTCCGGATTGGGTAACAATTCAACCCAATAAAAAAACCATCTATGTCGCTTTACAAAGCATGAAAGTAAATAATGAAATGATTGTTCATGCAGATCGTTTCGATTTAAAAAACGATGATATATCTTTCACTTTACAAATTCCAACTAAATAATACAGTAAGGATACCTTTATTAGGTATCCTTTTCAATGTTGGAGTGTTAATGAATGCATTTTAACTCATTAATAATAGTGAGCCATCAATTAATACGATATTGTATGCAAGGTTCGGTTTAAGTGTAATGTTATCAAAGGATTTTATTAAATCATTTGTTAGTGAATCCTTAATTTCAATCGTACCTGTCATAGGGGTTAATGATTTATAATCAGTTGCTTGCTTATATGCAATGTTAGTAAAAAGAGTTTCGTTATTTTTAATACTGACATCGATATTTTGAGGCGGTCTGCGAAGATTAATTATACGAACAGAAGTAGTAGGAGATTGGACGGCTTTACTATCAATATAATGTATAAGTTGAAATGTATTATTTATACAGATAATAGCTAAAGTATAATAATTATTCGGTTCAAAATCGATAGTTTTATTAATAATCGGTGATAGCTTAGTTCCTGCCGGATAAATTTCAATACGATATTTTCCTGTTGGCAATGTAATATAGTGACTTATTTCTTTGAATTCAACATCTTTTAAGACCTTTTTTCCGTTCAAATAAATATCAATTTTGCCTATATAATCCGTTGCATATAGAAAACGTACATAAGAAGGTTGTTTATATATTTGTTCTCTTGCAATTTGATTAGCTAAGTTTAAATAATGTGTGTGTTTTTGAAAACATTGTAGATGTTTGTTTGGATCGGTATATTTATAATAATTAGATAATAACTCATATTTTGCTGCCTTTTGGTAATACCTCCATATATCTTTCATATTTTTCGCTCCCTTTATCAATAAACTTCATCATTATATGTGTCCGACTAGTGGTTTGTGAGATAATGTATTAAAATACTTTAATAAAGCGAATAAGGAAGTGAGTATATGAAAGCAGAAAAGGCAACATTTGCAGGTGGGTGTTTTTGGTGTATGGTTAAACCTTTTGATGAGCAGCCTGGTATTGAAAGTGTGATTTCCGGATACATTGGTGGGACTAAAGAAAATCCGACTTATGAAGAAGTCTGTTCGGGTACAACAGGACATACAGAGGCAGTACAAATTACTTTCAATCCGGAAATTTATCCTTATGAGCAATTATTAAACGTTTTTTGGCAACAAATCGATCCAACGGATGCTAACGGACAATTCTTTGATAGAGGGGTATCGTATCAACCGGCCATTTATTATCATAATGAAAATCAGCACCAGGAAGCATTAAAATCGAAAAAACAATTACAAGAAAGTGGACGTTTCCAAAAACCAATTGTTGTAAAAATAATTCCGGCTAAGACCTTTTATCCAGCTGAAGATTATCATCAACATTATTACAAAAAAAATCCTAGTCATTATAATGCCTATAGCGAAGGGTCAGGTAGGGCTTCGTTTATAAGAAAACATTGGAGTGATATAAATGAAAAATGATGAATTGAAAATAAAATTAAATCCTTTACAATATGAAGTAACTCAAAATAATGCCACAGAGCCGCCATTTCATAATGAGTATTGGAATCAATTTGCAGAAGGTATATATGTTGATATTGTGTCCGGTAAACCATTATTTAGTTCAAAGGATAAATTTGATGCTGGCTGTGGATGGCCAAGCTTTTCTAAACCAATCGATGACAGGGAGATAGTAGAAAATACTGATACTAGTCATGGGATGGTACGAACAGAAGTACGGAGTCATACAGCTAATTCCCATTTAGGCCATGTATTTGAGGACGGTCCTGGTCCTTCAAAGCTACGTTATTGTATCAATTCTGCATCATTGAGATTTATTCCTAAATTTAAAATGGAAGAAGAAGGGTATAGTAATTTATTGTCCATATTTAACGAAAAAGATAATGAAAAGTAATTTTCTTCATGATAAAAAGGGTGGGAAAAATCCACCCTTTTATATTTTAAAGTTTGATATTAGCTCTCTTAAATTTTCGGCTTGTTTCGACAGTTCGGATGCTGAGGCCGTAACTTCCTCCATTGCGGCAGATCCTTCTTCTGATGCGGCAGCGGTCGTTTCTGTATGTGCTGCAGTAATCTCCGCAATTTCACTTACTGAAGTGAAAGAGGATGTTACCTCATTACTAAGCAATAAAGTTTGTTCAATCTGCGAAACCATTTCTGCGATAACATTATTTGTATCGTTAGATTGTTGAACAATGTTTTGAAGAGATTGATTCGTTTCATTTGATATTTCAACTCCGGATAATATTGCTTGAACACCTTGTTTGTTTTGTTCAATAATTTTCCGAACCTCTTCTTGCATGGAATGAATAATTTTTGTTACTTCCTTAGCTGCTGTCTGGGATTGCTCTGCCAGTTTTCGAACCTCATCTGCAACGACAGCAAAACCCCTGCCATGTTCACCAGCACGTGCGGCTTCAATAGCAGCATTTAAAGCTAATAAATTCGTTTGTTCGGAAATACCAGTAATTGTGTTGATGATTTTTGTAATATCATCTGATTTTTGTCCTAATGCAGTAACAGTGGTGCTAGTATTTGCCATTGTTTTTTCAATACCCATAATTTCATTGGATGCGTCCAAAACCGATAAGCTTCCTTCTTCGGCAGCACGTTGCATATTTAAGGCGGATGCCTTCACTTTATCAGCGTGAGCATTTAAGGTTCTTACAACACTTTCTAAAGATTTCATTTTTACTAATGATTCATCCATTTGTGTTGAAGTTTGCTCACTTCCTGTTGCAATTTCACTTGAAGTTTCAGCAATTGACATAATTGTTTTGGATGTTTCCTCAGCAGATGCCAATAATTCCTCACTACTTGCGGAAACATTTTCCGACATCATTGAAACTTTTTTGACTAAATTCGCTATACCTTCGATTAATATATTTGTGTCACGAGCAAGACCTGAAAGTTCATCATTTGCTTTTACATCAATTCGTTTCGTTAAGTCTCCACCTGCATTAGCGATATCAAGAATGGATGTACTAATTTTCCTAACACTAGTTTTGATATTTTTAGATAAGATGATTGCAAGTAGGATCGATAAGATAAGAGCAAATAGTGACAAGCCGATTGTTACTGATTTAGCTATAGTAGCTTGAACATGTAAATTTTTAATTCTTTCATTCGTTGAAGCAGTTTCTGAATCAACTAATAACTGAATATTATCGGTCATTTGTTTTATATAATCTTGGCCTCTTGCAGATTGGATTTCTTTACCAGCTTCAGAAATAGACCAAAAATCCCTAATCTCCACTACCTTTTTAATCCACCCGACCCAAAAATGATATGCATTTTCGATACCATCCAATTTTTTTAATTGTGCATCGTTCCCTTTAAGTAACATTTGCAATTCTTTCACCGTTTGATCGACATGATCTGTCTCTTTATCCAACGATTTTAGGAATGACTTATCTGCAGTAACGACATAACTTAGTTCTGCGTTTTCGATCATATTCGAAGAATTTTTTATATTATTCACTTTTTCATGCACAACTAAATCTTGCTTTACAACCCTATTAATTTCTGATTCTAATTTTGTCATATTAACATAGGACGTAATTGTTAAGCTGATTAATAATACAGTAAGTATACCAAAAGAAATAACTACTTTTCCCCTAATCGTTTGAAAATAAACAAGGATCTTACCTTTTGACTTTTGATTATTTGACTTTTGAAAAAGGTCCGTTTTCTTTGCTTTTTCTTTTTTTGATTTAGGAGTTTTTATTTTCTTGGTAGTATTCTTTCCTTTTATCAAACCTTTTCCCCCTTTTATTTATGTACAGAATTATGTAATTATTACTAATTATTATTCTAACCGTACTTGGCAGAATTATCTACAAATATTTAAATTTTTTGTCGAAAAAATAGAAGTTTTATACGATAAAAGTAATAGAACCTTTAGCATGTATTCCATTAAAATAAGAGTTGAAATATAATTAATAGATAAAGTTGATGATTAACTAGTAGAAAGGCGTGAGTAATATGAATAAATCCTTTTACCATTACCTAATGAAATTTCGTGATTCTAAGCCAAAAGATAGTATTTCTGAATTCGCAAATCACGCATATAAAGATCATTCCTTTCCAAAAGGACTATCGACTTATAACGAAATAAGTACTTATTTAGAACTTAATGGTGACTATTTATCCTCAATGACCGTCTTCGACCAAGTTTGGGAATTATATATAGAAGAGAAAAAACTATGATAATTGATAAAATTGTAATGTAAGCTATTTTGATTACAAACTATTCGAAAACAGCATTTTAATCAAAACCCTTCTCCATGAAATTGCATATACTAACTAATAATACTTAGGTTGCGTTTCAAGGAGACGGGAGGAAATGAAAAATCACAAGAATCCAAAGTATGGAATAGGTGATATTGTTGTAGTAACGAAGTATGGGTCCGTAGGTAAAATTACAAATATTAAACTTATTGATGGACAATATTTATATGAAGTAAATGAGAGCGGTGGACTGTTTAAAGAAAATGGAATTATGTTGCTAACTGATTACAAAGGTGAATTGTTTGATAAAGAACAAATTGATATTGAGTATAAATTCTTTTTTGGTGATTTAGTTCAAGTTAAAGGCTATAAGGATGAATTATTTAAAGTTGTAGGGTTTCGGACCGAAATATGGCGTTATCAAGAGGATGCATGGGAAGATATCATTTATGAACTTACAAGGATACATGACGGAGAATGGCTAGAGGCTGATGAAGGGGAACTCATATTAATAGCAGATTCCGAGCATGCAGAGGCTTTCTTAAGAAAATTCGGATTCGTTTATCCGGTGATAAAAACAAACAAACCATTATTAATTCCACCACCAAAAGAACAGTTAAGTCATAAAATAGATGTCCTGCTAGATAAATATAATGATTACAAAACATTATACTTATTGTTTCACGATGAAAAATACGAGTCAAACCTTCAAACAATTGAAAGACAACTGTTAAATCTATCGTATTTTATGAATGACAATTTAAAAAAAGACTAAATAGATCCCTAGGATGATAAAAGAAATAATAAAGGTTGTAAATAAGATAGATAAGATGTTTTCCATTGCATGTAGAATTTTTTGTTCAAATAGATCTGAATGTAACCATGTTTTCAATCCATTTATACGGCTCATAAGCATATCTCCCTTCAAGTTAATAGTTATTAATACATCAATATGCTTGTCCGACAAAAATGATGACATGAAATATCAAGTGCATAATATTTATATAAATAACATACATTTTTAAACTAAGGAGGCGATTTTGATGAAAGAAATTGAAGTGTTTATTGACACTGAAGAGATAGCTGAATTTTTCTTTCAAGAGTTAATTAAAAGAGGGTATGCTCCGAATGAAGAAGAGGTTGAAGAAATCGCCGACATAACATTTGATTACTTAATTGCAAAATCAATTATTGATGAAGAACCGGAGGAAGACACATATTAAACTTAAAAAGAGGCTGGGACATAACTAGCCTCGAATAGTGAGAAAGGAGAATTTGAGTATCCTCAAATTCCCCTTTCTCTATTTTTATCTGTAATTTCTTCTATTACTTTAGTTGTTGGCAGTGAATTTTCTTAAATTCACTGCCATTAATGCAAGGCCCATTTCGTTTTCTACCTTCGATTTTCCTCGTACAGAAAATCGAGTGAAACGCAAATTAGCCTTCAAGAATCCAAAAACTGGTTCCACATCGATTTTGCGTTTTCGATAGATGGCACTCGTTTTCTCTTCTGAAAGCTTCGCTCTCACATATTCTTTTTGCTGTTCCCATTTTTCATTCACCATTAGTTTTCGATTGTTGCCTTCTTTAGCTTTTGTACATGATGAACGGAATGGACAACCCGAACAGTCCTCGCATTCGTAAATTTTGAGATTCCGTTGGAATCCTGTACGGTCGTTTCGGACAGAATGACATTGAAATTCAAGACGTCTCTGATGGGGGCATATATATGTATCCGTTTCTTCATCATACCGCCAGTTGTCGGGATTAAATGTGTTTTGTTTATACTTTTTCTTTTGTTCCTTCAAAAATAGGTTATACGTAATAAGTGCTTCTCGTTTTCTGTTCGAAAGGATATCATTGTAGTTTTGTTCACTACCATACCCCGCATCTGCGACAATATGTTTCGGTAACTCGAAATAATGCTGCTCGATTTCATCTAAAAATGGAATTAACGTACGTGTATCTGTTGGGTTTGGAAATAAACTAAAGGCAAGTGCGTATTGACCTTCTGTTGCGATTTGTACATTATAACCAGCTTTCAATTGTCCGTTTTTCATATAATCATCTTTCATTCGCATAAATGTGGCATCCAGATCTGTTTTTGAATAGCTATTACGCGTGCCAAAGATTTCAAAGTCTTGTTGGTATTTCTGTTTTCGTAAGACAAAATCAATCAACTGTTTACGGGCTTGTTTCGGGTATTTGCGTTCGTTTCTTAAGGCTTTTCGTTCAGTAACGTCCGATGAAGCCTCGATTTGTTTATCGAACTCGGTTACGACATCATCCACTTTTTGAACCAATTGAGAAAGCTCTTCCAATGATAATTGTTCATCACTTTCACGTTCCATTTCAGGTATGATTTCGTTCTTAAGTAGCTCATCGTATAGCTGGTTTGACTTTTCAATTAAACTTTGATGATATTTTTCAATCGATTTCTTCCAAACAAACGTAAATTTATTCGCATTTGCTTCAATCTTTGTACCATCGATAAAAATCGCTTCTTGATCAATTAGTTTTTCTTCGATTAATTGACAACGAAATCGGACGAAACATTGGCGAATTAAATCTTTCACTTCCGGTTGAACACGGAATCGGTTGATTGTTCGGTAGCTTGGTTCATACCCTTGAGCTAGCCACATCATACGGATGCTGTCTTTTAATAGGGCTTCAATTTTTCGCCCTGAAAAGACAGATTGCGTGTAGGCACATAAGATAATTTTAAGCATCATGCGTGGATGGTAGGCAGGACAGCCATCATTTCGCAGAAATGGTTCGAACGCTTCATGAGGGATACTTTCAACTAAATGATGAACATGGAAGGCAATATCATTTTTTTGTAACTTTACTTCTAAATCTAAAGGCAAAACTAATTGATTCATGGTATAATTTTTAAACATAAGGATCCTTCTTTCTGATTATATTTTGTGTGGTAACTTAATTTTATCAGAAGTGGTCCTTATTTTATTGTAAAAAAACCAAAAGCCGGTGAAAATTTACTTGTCGTAAATTTCCACCGGCTTTTTCATCTCAGAGGTGGGTTATGTCCCAGCCTCTTTTTATATAAATTTTGAGACGCGTTATCTTTTTCGTTCTTTAGCTGAAAATTCCTTTTCATGAGCTACTTGTTCGGCAATAATTTGGTCTTTGGGAATATGATTATTTTTCTTTTGTCCATTGATTCGATTGCGATTCTTTTTACCCACAGAGTATCCCTCCTTAATATGTTTATAATATATTGTGTCCAAAAACAGATTAGTCATTACTTACAAGAATTTATTTGCATCCTGATAAGGAAAACAGTAAAATAAAAATACTGGATTTTGGAGGAGGATAAAAATGAGTGTACATATTAATGCAAAAGAAAATGCAATCGCTGAAACCGTACTGCTACCAGGAGATCCGCTGCGTGCTAAATACATTGCAGAAACATTTTTAGAAGATGTAACCTGTTATAACGAAGTACGTAATATGTATGGATTTACTGGAACATATAATGGAAAGAAAGTTTCTGTACAGGGTACAGGAATGGGGGTTCCTTCCATATCTATTTATATAAATGAACTAATGCAAAGTTATAATGTACAAAATCTAATTCGAGTTGGTACGTGTGGTGCTATTCAAAAAGACGTGAAAGTGCGTGATGTTATATTAGCTATGACTGCCTCAACTGATTCACAAATGAATCGTCTCACATTTGGTGGTATTGATTATGCACCAACTGCTAACTTCGATTTATTAAAAAAGGCATATGATGGTGGAGTCGCTAAAGGCCTTAACTTAAAAGTTGGAAATGTGTTTACTGCAGATATGTTTTATAATGATAATGCTGAACACGAGAAATGGGCCAATTATGGTATTTTAGCAATTGAAATGGAAACTGCAGCATTATATACTCTTGCAGCTAAATTTGGCCGAAAAGCATTGTCGGTATTAACAGTTAGTGATCACCTATTAACAGGTGAAGAAACCTCTGCAGAAGAAAGACAAACAACGTTCAATGAAATGATAGAAGTTGCTTTATCTACTTTGGTTTAATAGCTATTTATTATAGTGAATGATAGAGGCTAGCACCATGTTAGTCTCTATTTTATTTTGCCGCTACGTTGATTGAAGAAAGGTGAAAATATGAAGCGAATTATTACGATAACATCAGTGCTCCTCCTACTTAGTGGTTGTAGCTGGGGACAGAACGACAATATAGTAACAAAAGACAAAAAAGATTCTGCACAATCTGAAAATAACTCTAAAGTAAAGAATCATCAAAATGTTGATAGTGATTTGTTGCTGGAATCAAAATACTTTAATCAAATAAAAGATGTAAATGGACAGAAATTAATAGAAAACAGTTCGAACATCTTAGCTCTTGTTAACAAGACTTACTCAATTGGTAGTTATATTCCCAATGATTTAGTTCGTCCAAATGTTCAATTTTCTTTTGGAGACCAAGATATTGAAAAAAGCTATATGAGAAAAGAAGCAGCAAATGCTTTAGAAAAAATGTTCCAAAATGCCAAATCAGACGGAATTGAATTGTATGCTTCCTCTGGATACCGATCATATAAACGGCAAAAAGAAGTACTGAATGCTGAGATTGCAAATGTAGGAAAAGAAAAAGCAGTTCAGGCTGTAGCTACTCCGGGTCAAAGTGAACACCAAACTGGTTTAGCGATGGATATTACAAGTCAAAGCGAAAATTTTCTTCTAACGGAATCGTTTGAAAAGCAAAAAGAGGGAATATGGCTTCGAAAGCATGCTCATGAATACGGTTTTATACTTAGATATCCGAAAGGTAAGGAGAAGATTACTGGATATGAATATGAACCGTGGCATTTCAGATATGTTGGTAAAAAGTGCGCTTCAATAATTTATACAAATAATTGGACATTAGAAGATTACTTTAAACATGTAAAGAAAGTATAAAGCAGGCATAGCCTGCTTTTTTTGTAATGCATCTCGAAAAAAGCTTTTCTTTCTTAAAAAGGAAAAAGCTGATAAAATAAAGAAGTTAGTATTTCGTTACATGTAAACCTCGTAATGTAAATGGGTATGAAAGTGGTGAAGCTCCTTGGATAAAGAAGAAAATAAAGACTTTGAATCAAAAGAAGAACAAACGAATGGTTACATAAGAATTAGAAAATTTAAATTTGTTATGCTTATTTTTGTGCTTATTTTTGCAACAGCAGGTATTACCACCTTTGCCTTAGCATTTGGGGATGAAAAAGCAGTAAAGGTGGGTGTTAACCAAAGAACGGAGTTTAATAAATTATATGATACGTATGATCAATTAAACAAAAATTATTATAAGGATATAGATAAAGAAAAATTAATTAACGGTGCAATAAATGGAATGCTAGATTCACTAGATGATCCATATTCTGACTATATGACGAAAGCGGAAGCATCTAAATTTCATGAAAGCATTTCATCATCTTTTCAAGGAATTGGTGCTGAAATACAAGAGAAAGATGGAACGATAGTAGTTGTATCCCCTATAAAAGGTTCTCCCGCTGAGAAAGTGGGCATTAAGCCTAATGATAAAATATTAGCGGTCGACGGTAAAAATATTCGTGGGATGAGTGCGAATGAAGCTGTTCTTTTAATACGTGGGAAAAAGGGAACAAAAGTAACCTTAACGATTCAAAGAGCAGGATCCCATGATACGACCCAAATGACTATCACAAGGGATGAAATTCCATTAAATACTGTATATGCTGATATGCTGAAAGACGGTATTGCAAAGATTCAAATTACTAGCTTTTCCGAGAATACATATAATGAGCTATTAACTGCATTGAATGATATGGATTCAAAAGGCATGAAATCACTCATTATTGATCTTCGTCAAAATCCTGGAGGTCTTCTCGACCAAGCGATTAAAATTTCTAATCTTTTTATTCCGGAAGGAAAGAAAATACTTCAGGTAGAAGATAAAAATGGTAAGCGCGAAGTTGTAACGGCAGAAGACGGGAAAAAAATAAAGGTGCCAGTAGCAGTCATTATCGATAAAGGAAGTGCTAGTGCTTCGGAAATATTGGCGGCTGCAGTAAGTGAATCTGCAGGAATACCTTTAGTTGGTGAAAAATCCTTCGGGAAAGGTACTGTTCAAACAGCTAGTGATTTTAAAGACGGATCCAACATGAAATTCACAACGGCAAAATGGCTAACTCCAAACGCCAATTGGATACATCAAAAAGGAATTGAACCAAATTATAAAGTAAATATGCCGAAATATGCTGAATTGCCATTAATTAATCCCGATTCTAAGTATAAGGTTTCGTCATTATCGAATGAAGTGAAAGCTGCTGAAGAAATGCTGAAAGTACTAAAATACAATCCAGGAAAAGTAGATGGATATTTCGATGAAGATACTAAAAGAGCAGTAATTAACTTCCAAAAAGATGCGAAATTAAAAGCCAATGGAATTTTACAAGGGAATACTACGATTCAATTAATGAATAAGATTAGAGAAAAAATTATTAAAAACGATACTCAAGTAAATAAAGCAATAGAATTATTAAAAAAATAAAAAGGAAAGAGACCGACATTAAATGATATGTCAGTCTCTTTTTATTTACAGCGGTTTCAATTAATTTTTATTTATAGTAGAATAAAATGAATGGGGGAAAAGAAAGGAACGCAAATGGATGGATAATGAACTATATAAACTTGAATTAATATTCCGAAATATATATAGAAAGATGAAGGAGCAATTTAATTCAAGAATGAATGAGTATGTAACGACAAATGAATATATGGTTTTAAAACTAATGTATAAAGGTAAAATGCGTGTAACTGATCTTTCTAAAACTTTAGAAGTATCGGCAAGTCATATTACAAGCATAACTGACTCATTAGTACAAAAAAAATTAATTGAAAGAAGTCGTTCAAGTAAGGATCGCAGGGTTGTGGATTTAGAATTAACAACAGAAGGAAAGGCACTAATTAAAAATCTAAATCAAATCACCTCGAATTATATGCAAGAAATGTTCGGTGTATTTTCAGATGATGAAAAAAAGAAATTGATCGCTCTATTACATAAGTTTGAAAATCAATTATTCAACGAAACGAAAGAATAATTTCTTAACGGAATGTTAAAGGATATTCCAAAAAGGAAAATGCAAACCATCTTTGTTGATGGAAATTCTCATCATTCGACACTTTTGGAACATCCTTTGTTTTTATTATTGGTTTTCACCAAACTTTAAAAATGTCATCTCATCTTCTACAAGACCACATGCCCCACATTGTACTCTGTATTCCGGACCTTTATAAGAAATGTGAAAAAGATCGGCTGCATGACTTCCGTAATCCTCAATGATTTCTCCGGATTTCGGATCCATTTTTATAGCTTGTGGGACCTGTTGTATGATATTAAATCTTGTCCGGTTTGTTTTGCAATTTGGACAGCAATATGGACCATGCATATTTACTACCTCCAATATTATATTTTATAAGTTCAAATGATCTTCAACAATATTATAACCAATTTGCAATCTATTTATGTCCATGATTAAAGGGTGAGAATTAGTGAATGACTCGAAACTATTAGAAAATTATTTAAGCATTTGGAATAACAGAAGCTATCACTTCAATACACATACTGCTAAAGAAAAGCTTAAGGAATTAATAATAATAGAGCTGCAGGATGAACAGACGCATCCTCGAACAAGGAAAACAAAGGAAATAAAATTTTACTTTGCGATTAAAAGACTGTTGAATTCATCATTAACTGACTCCGAAAAGGTTGCATTAATTCAATATTATAGTGAAGTAATGGAAGAAATCAGCCATTGGTAATCCTAATGGCTTTTTTTAAATGATATAAAAACTTTTGAAATCTATTTGAAATAATTGATATAAAGACACGTCAATGGAATTTTTGTCAATAGCAAATTCGTGTTATAATATGGAAACTACTAAGTAAATATGGAAATTCAGCTAATGAAAGTCAGTTCTATATTTAATCTAGAAAAACCAATAAAACAAGGAGATTAGTAGAATACTTGTTTTGAAAATGAATTAGATGTAACTAAACTCTACGATTTTAGTATTCTCTTCCATAATTATTACAAAAAACATATGATATGATTTTCTTGCAAGACAAAATCAGATATCGTAGAAATCAAGGAGGAGACATACATCCATGAAAAAAACACTTATTACTACAGCAACTGCATTGACACTTCTTGCAGCACCATTAATGAATAAAGCAGATGCGGCAACACTTCAAAATGATTCAAATAAATCTATTAAAATTCAACAATATCAATATAAAGTAAATAATATGGAAGATGCACAAAAAGTAATTAATCAACTATTGGCTAAATACAATGTTAATGGCAATACTACAAGTAAAAATGTAGAAAAGAAGGCAGCACAATCTAATCATTCAACAACTAAAAAAACTACCGAAAAAACAAAACCTGTTAAACAAAAGAAACCAACAGTTACACAAAATAAGCCAAGCACTGGGCAAACAAGCAAGACAACCCCTGAAAAATCAACAACACCTACTACGTCTGCTACAACAAAAACTAATTACAGTTTAAATGCGTTCGAAAAACAAGTAGTAGATTTAACAAATAAAGAACGTGCGAAAAATGGTCTTCCTGCCCTTAAGATTGATAATGAATTAAGTAAAGTGGCTCGAACAAAATCTAATGATATGGCAAAAAACAAGTACTTTGATCACACAAGTCCAACATATGGTTCACCATTTGATATGATGAAAAAATTTGGTATTTCTTACCGTTCAGCAGGTGAAAATATTGCGATGGGTCAACGTTCACCTGAAGAGGTTGTTAATGCTTGGATGAACAGTGAAGGTCACCGTGCAAATATTTTAAATAAAAATTATACACATATTGGTGTTGGATATGTAGAAAACGGAAACTATTGGACTCAAGAATTTATTGGAAAATAATAGTCAATTTTAAAAAACCTTCTTTCGGGAAGGTTTTTTTGTCTTTTGAATTATAGCTAGGGAACATATTTCGTAAAATTAGTGCATATAGATTAGGGACAAGTACTAATTTTGGGGGATTTATCTTAATGGCCTATAAGTATTCTAAAGGATGGTATGTTCAAAAGTTAAAAGAAAAAGGAATCCGTTATCACCCAATAGGAAGAAAAAAGTTAGAGTTATACAAAACATGGGTTGTACGAAATCTTTATAATGAGCAACAAATCAAAGAATAGTATGAAAAAAAGAACTCGCATTTTTGCGAGTTCTTTATGCTTCAAGAGCATGTGTTTCATCGTTAACGGATTGCTGCCGCATAATATATAGTGAATAAAGATCTTTTGAAATTTCATATAAGTCATATATATATTCTTTTTCATTTAATTGATCAAATACAACTTTCCGAGATTCATTCGCTTTTATGACATATGGAAGTTTTTCTGCAGCTTTTATAGAACGAATATTTTCCTTCCGAATTCGCATGAAAATTGTTTCAATACCTAATTCATAAAAAACCTCGTTAAAAAATGCCTCTTTTGCATGTTTATTATACCCTTTCCCGTGATAGGGTTTTCCGATCCATGTACCTAAAAATCCAGCACCATTTTCAATATCGTATAAATTAATTGTGCCGATTGGATTTCCCCATTCATCCATTATTGTGCGCGAAATGAGTTCTCCTTTTTCTTCAGCTTCTATTGTATGTTTCGTTAAAAATAGAAACTCGTCATGGGAATTTGCCTTATGACGAACAAAAGGAAAGACATCCGGGTGCACCATCAAATCGAATAGAATATGGCTTTCTTGACCAATTAATTCGCGTTTCTTGAGCATGACGATCCCTCCAATGAGGGCAGTTTTCCCCTAAGTAGGAAGATCCACCCTCGAAATTTTTTAAAGTTGCGTAAAAAATTTCGGGGTGGGAATCGAACCCACTAGGACCAGTCAAGAAACTTTTCTGGTGGCGCACCATTTGCCTTCCCTAATTGCTGTATATAAACTTTTGTAATTATTTTCTGATTGTATATTACAATAAATTTTTAGAATTGAAAATAGGTTTTTTGTTAATTTTTTTTGACTATTTTTCCCTTGTTTCGACAAATTACTTTTTTTTCTTTTTTTTAATGAAGTAGTGGTAACTAAAATAAAACAAAAGCGATAGAATGGCTATTAAGATAATCGGTTTTAAATAGGTCGAAGCAACTACACTTATCGAATTCCAATGTTGATTTAACTGCATCCCAATTAAAAGAAAAAGAATAGTCCATGGCAGCATGGCGGCAATTGTATAAATTAAAAATTGATGAAACGGCATTCTAGCAATACCTGCTGGAATTGAAATCGCATGTCGAACGATAGGGATAAATCTTGCTGTGAAAATAACAATTGTACCATATTTATTAAACCACGATTCTGCTGCATTTAAATGACTAACTTTAATTAACATAAATTTACCGTATTTTTCGAAAAATGGGCGACCGCCATAGACACCTAGCCAATAAAGAAAAAGTTGAGCAATCGTTCCTCCAAGTATTCCTGCAAGTAAGGCAGAAAAAAATGATAAATTTCCACTAGAAATTAAATAACCGCCATATCCTAAAACGATTTCACTCGGTATAACTTCAATCATTAATGCAATAGTGATACCGAAAAAACCATATTGACCAAGCATTTCAAGCATAGTTGTGATCCAATCAGCTGCCATATTATTCAACTCCAATTAAAAAATTCCAATAGTTTGTAAAAGAATAATTGAGATTCCAAGAATCCAAACATAATAGGCGAAGATTTTAAGAGAACGTTTCTTTAAATAATTGACCATACCAACAATTGCAAAATAACCAAAAATTGCCGAAGCAACAGTACCGAAAAGAAGACCGGTAAACGTTACAGATTCAACTTGTCCCGAAAAAATATCTTTTCCTTGTAACACGATTCCACCTAAAATGGCAGGAGTAGATAATAAAAATGAAAAATATGCTGCCGTTTCCCTATCTAATTTTCTAAATAATCCTGCAGCTATTGTTAACCCTGAACGAGACAATGCGGGAAAGATAGCTGCTGCTTGAAATGACCCAATGATAAGTGCATCTGAAAGACGGATATTTTCCAGTTTTTTATCCCCTTTTCTTGCCTTTTCTGCAAACCAAAGGACTAGTCCAGTAGCTAGAAATTCCCAACCTATTGTAGTACCAGTCTTCGATATTTCTTCAAAATAATCTTTAAATAAAAGACCGATTATAACTGCTGGAATAGTACCGACTATCATTATCAGGGTCAACTTACTAAATGGGTTGCGGATCATTTTCCAAAGTTCATTTTTATATACAACAATTATTGCTAATAGTGTCCCAACATGGAGCATCGTATCAAGGAAAAGTCCTGCCTCGTCTAATCCAAATAAATGTCTGCCAATATACAAATGCCCAGTACTTGAAATTGGCAAAAACTCTGTTAAACCTTGAATAATTCCTAATATGAACGCTTGAATATTCGATAACAAAAAAATCACCTACTTTATGTAATTGATAAATATGGACAACTATTAAATACATATGCTAAATATCCTTAGAAAATAATGAAAAAAAATATTTTGAAAAGAAACTAAGAAGTTGTTTAAATGTGAATAAACTCTATCAATTTTCATATAATAGATTGATACTTCTTGGATAGGGTGAAGAGAAATGAATATTAAAGAGTATTATTCCTTTTTGAAGAACATGTATTTTATTCAGGTAATCATTATCGGCATTTCAGCAACAATTTCCATATTTATTATGATTCATTTTGAAATAACTATTATTCATAAGCTGATATTTTGTTTGATAGGTTTATTACTAGTCTGTTTTTACAGCAGATACTATTATTTTTCATATCGAGAATCAAAAGCAGTGTATCTATTAAACTCAAAAGAAAAGGTATTCGAACACAATCAATTTTTATTGTTACAGGAAACAAACCCACGCTTTCAATTGAAATTTTTTAAAAGTAATGGAATATGTGAATGGGAAATTTCAGAGGTAAAGATGAGCTCAGTAATAAAATTTCCATACCAAACACATTTATTCGAATTAAGAAAACGAGACGGTAGCATGCTAGCACTTTATAAAATCCCTCGTTTTCAAAAATCAGTACTGGAAATAATTGCTGCAGGGAAAAAAATGAAACTTATTCTAGTTTCAAGGGAGAAAGGAAAAGAAATATTTTCTTTAAATCAACATCAATTTTTAATTGATAAAAATTCTTCTAAAATTCAACTGTTAAAAGATAAATCTTTCCTAATGAAAAGTGAAATTGGGATAATGCCACTAAATTGGCAGAAGCAGTTTGCTCCTAATACGCCAATTATTGAAGTAAACGAAAAAATTGAAATGCAAGACTTTTATATTGCCGTTTGTCTACTCATCTATTGCCAACAAAAGTATAAAAAGTTATAACACCTTTTCTATAGGTTGCCATTTCACCTATAGATTTTTTTATGGACTTTAGACTTGGTTCTTTGGTATTATTTTTATGTGAATTCACATTAATTGGAATGATTTACAATGAACAAGGGGAGAAATTCATGGAAGTTTTTGTTGCTCGACAACCGATTTTTAACGAAAATGAAAAAGTAATATCATATGAATTGCTTTATCGTAATAATAAAGTCAATGCATTTCCTAATATTGATGGCGATCAAGCAACCGCAGATGTCATCATTAATAGTTTTTTAAATATAGGTATTGATAATCTTTCATCAGGATTACCGTGTTTTATAAATTTTACGGAAAATCTACTTCAACAAAGAGTTCCTACCTATTTTCCCCCAAGAGAAATTGTTGTTGAAATACTCGAAAATATATTACCGTCACCGGAACTTCTTAATATTTGTTTGGAACTAAGAAATCAAGGTTATCGAATAGCATTGGATGATTACATATTTCATGAAAGAAATATATATTCATTGCAATTATTAAAAGTGGTTGATATTGTGAAAGTAGATTTTTTGAATACGGATGAAGTGGAACGCAAGAAAATTGAAACGATAGTTAAACAGTTTAATATAAAATTACTAGCTGAAAAGGTTGAGAATCGAGAACAATTTGAACTTGCAAAAAAAAGCGGATACAGCTTTTTTCAAGGGTATTTTTTTAGTAAGCCTGTAATAGTTTCGACATTTGATATTCCCGCTTCATTTAATTCTTATTTTCAAATCATAAATAAATTATCTTATGAAGATGTAAGTTTTGAATCTGTAAGCCAAATAATTGAACAAGATTTATCTTTATCATATAAATTGTTAAAATTAATTAACTCTCCTGCATATCGCCCGAAACATAAAATTCATTCCATCCCCCAAGCAATTATTTTATTAGGTTTAATTGAGATAAAAAGGTGGATATATGTGCTAGCTGTAAGAGAAAATGCTGGGTGGCGTCAACAACTTTCAGATGAAATAAAAACATTATGTTTAACAAGAGCAAAATGTTGTGAAATTATTGCTGAAAAATATATTGGAAGAGGGCAGTCGCCAAGCTATTTTTTATTGGGACTTTTTTCTTTAATGGATACAATTTTATCCATTCCAATGGAAACAATATTAGACAATCTTCCGCTCGAAGACACGATTTATAATGCTTTATGTGGAGAGGAAAATGAAATGAGAGTAGTACTAGAATTGGTTATCGCAATCGAAAAAGGTGAGTGGGATCTCATGGATCGATTATTAAATAAAAGTGGAATAGATTCTAGTAAACTGCCGTCTATTTATCAACAAGCATTGCAGTGGAGTATGAACGTGTTAAATGAAGATTATTTAGATTGAATCTTGATTGAGATCTTTTTTTGTGGCACGCTTAATAAATAAGAAGAAAAGTACTGTGATGGTGGAGGATTAAATATGAATATATTATTACGAAAATGCCACGGGTCTGGAAATGATTTCTTACTAATTGATGAAATTTCCTCTCAATATCATTTTACCGAGAAAGACCGACAAAATTTAGCTATTGCTTTATGTAATAGAAAGTCATTTTTAGGTGCAGATGGTATTCTTTTTACTATGAAAAGTGTTCATGCAGATGCAAAAATGCGTGTATTTAATGCAGATGGCTCCGAAGCCTCCATGTGTGGAAATGGTTTGCGCTGTGTGGGAAGGTACGTTTGCGAGCTCCTTGAAAAAGATGAGATTGTTATTGAAACAATGAAAGCAACACTTTCAGTAAATAAGGCGGAATCAATATTTAATGAAATTCCAACCTATTGTGTAGAGATTTCTCCAATTGTATTTTCTTTGTCTGCACTACCTATGACTTTGGATAAAGATCATCTAATTAATGAGAAAGTTCCTGAACTATCTGATCAATTATTATTTTCTGCAGTAGCTGTCCCTAATCCACACTTAATTACTTTTGTGGATAAAGAAAAGCTGTATGATAATACGCAAGAAACAATCGCTAAATATGTAAATGGTCCAAATCCATTATTTCCAGATGGAGTCAATGTGAGTTTTGTTAAAGAGTTGGATAAAGGAGAAATATTTGTTCGAACATATGAAAGAGGTGTGGGTTTTACTAATGCATGCGGAACTGCTATGTCTTCCTCCTCACTTATTTCTTGTCTTCTTTCAATGAATGAATTTGAAAGTAGTATAGAAGTTTATAATAATGGTGGAAAAGTACGATGTGTTGTTCATAAGTATGAAGACGAATACAAAATTGATTTAATTGGGAATGCGACATATATTTATGAAGCTGAAATTAAATTAGACCTTATAAAACCTGAACTATTTCAAGTGATCCAGAAATCAAGTTTTGATGAGCAGAAGCATTATGAGGAACTTGAAAGATATGCTAATCAACGAATAAAAAAAGAACTATGTGTATAAATAAAAACATCGACGCTGTGTCGATGTTTTTCATTTGCTTTGTTTCAAAAAGTTTAAAATTGGTTCAAATGGCTGATTATTCTTTATCGAAAAGAAGTTTTCAAACGGGCAAGAGAATTTATTCATTCGATGTAAAACTGCTTTCATTGTAAATTGTTCCGGATGAAGTTGCTCATTCACTTCGTTCCAAAACAACGGTGTTGCAATTAATGCATCTTCATGTCCACGCATTGAATAAGGCGCAATAATTGTTTTTCCTTCCGCATGTTGTACAAAATCGACATACAGTCTGCCTTTTCGATTTTTTTTAAGTCGTTCGATTGTAAATAAGTCTGGTTTTTCCGTAACAAGGTAGTTTGCAATAAATTCAGTAAATAAGCGTGTATCATCCCAGCTAAATTGTTTTTCAGGTAAAGGGATATAAACTTGTAGGCCTTTATTTCCTGATGTTTTTATGAAACTAACTAATTCCAACTGGTCAAATATTTTTTTCATCATTTGACTTGCTTTTACTGCTAAGTGGAATTCATTGCGCGACGGCGGATCAAGATCAAACACAATCTCACTTACATATCGATCTGAAATAGTATGAAAAGGTATATGGAATTCAATGGATAATTGATTAGCGAGCCACATTAGCGTTTTTAGATCATTGCAAACAATATAGTGTATTCCGTCTTTTAGATGTGTTTGAATAAAACCGGGTGCATAATCAGGACAATTTTTTTGATAAAAGGGCTCTCCAAATATTCCATGCGGGTATCGGATGACAGTTAATGTTCGATTTTGTAAAAAGGGAAGCATAAATGAAGAAATCTTTCTCATATAGCGAATAAAATCCAACTTGGAAATCGCATCTTTTTCCCATAATGGTTTGTCCGGATGAGTAATTGATATATCTATTGGAATTTGTGCTTCGTCTATTAAAAATTGTTCATAGGTACATTCTTCAGGGGATAAATCAAATCGAAAAGCATGAAAATGTGGCTCTCTTAGTTTATTTTCAAACCATTCCAGGTAATATATATCAACACAAATAGATGGATGAATATTTAGCAGTCCATGATTACTGGCATATGCATTCTCTTTAATAACTTTGTTTAAAGCTCGTTTTTTATCAGCATCAATGCTAAATAAAAACAATCCTAAAGGATAAACAATCTTATCCTTGTATACACCAATATGATAATATCCGTTAGAAGAATCCAAGCCTATTATAAAGCATGATACTTTTTTCCAATTTTTAAGTTTAACCCATGTTTCAGTTCGTTTCCCTTCCTCCCATTTGCTGTCAATCGTTTTCGCCACAATGCCTTCCCCATCAAAGGATTTAACCCGCTTCCATACTTTGTTAAAATCCTTTTCACTCAAAATTTGTTGAATTAAATTTTGGCTCGCATTTGTAGGATTCGTGGGTAATTCCATCCTGTTAATGAAGTTATTTAGCTGATATTTCCTTTCCGCTAATGATTGGCTAATTAGTGATTGCCCTTTAATTTTTAACAAATCAAATACTAATAATTTACATTGGCGTTTTTTCGCATATTCAGAAATTTTATCCTCTGATTTCAATCGTCCTCTTATTTGTAATTCTCCAAAATTTGCTTTCCCGGAATTTTCTAACACTACTATTTCGCCATCTAATATTAATGGTAAAAAATCCTTTACACGTTCATTTATGCTCATTAAGTACGTTTCAATTTCCGGAAATTGTGGAAGCAGGTCTTTTTCATTTCTACTCCACAAATGCATAACATTGTGATTCCATTCTAATATCGCACGAAATCCATCATATTTAATTTCGTATATCCAATTACTATCTAAAGGAGGATCGGTTTTCAGTGTCGGAAGCATTGGTTTCATTCATTATCACCACACATTTTTTTCTTATAGTGCCCGACTATGTTTATAGTAGTATTTCCAATAAATTTTAAGTATGAAAATCTTATTAAATAAAATGCTTATAATAAGAAGAAAAATAGGAAGGATGTATTAGATGCATACGATATGGAAGGGAAGCATTAGCTTTGGTTTAGTAAATATACCGATTAAATTGCATGCAGCAACGGAAGATAAAGATATTAAGTTGAGATCGCTTCATAAAAAATGTCATACACCGATAAAATATGAAAAAATATGTCCAGTTTGCGAAACTGAATTGTCTATGGATGATATCGTTAAGGGTTATGAGGTAGCAAAGGGGAAATTTATCGTATTGGACGAGACTGAATTAAATGAACTAAAAAAGGTTGCGGAAGAAAAAGCCGTTGAAATAATAGACTTTATAAAAATTGAAGAAATCGATCCCATTTATTTTAATCGAAGTTATTATATGTCACCAAATGAAGGTGGAATGAAAGCCTATGGTTTACTAAGAAAAGCTCTGGCGGAAACAGATAAAGCGGGATTGGCTAAAATCGTTATGCGTTCAAAGGAACAGTTAGCAATTATAAGGGTGTATGAAAATACTTTATTAATGGAAACAATCCATTTTCCAGATGAAGTTAGAAACGTTGGGGATGTACCGAATGTTCCAGCAGATGATCAAGTATCAAAAAAAGAAATTGACACGGCAATTTTGTTAATTGAACAATTAACGACTTTTTTTGAACCGGAAAAATATACTGACGAATATCGCACAAAACTAATGGATTTAATTAACAATAAGCAAGTAAGTAAACAAACTGTAACACCGAAGGAAAAAATATCAAGTACAAATGTAACTGACTTGATGGCAGCTCTCCAAGCATCCATTGATAAAACAAAACCAAAGGAAGAAAAGAAAGCGCCAGCAAGAAGAAAAAAAGCACCTTCAAAAGCTAAAAAAGTTCAATAAGGGACATCGATAAGGGAGGAAACAACCTCTAGGTATATGCTAATATAAAAGGGAGATGCAGGAGGTTAAGTATGAATAAACGGTCTTTATCGTTGGGAATTAGTGTCATTTTTTTTATTGCTCTTTTTATTTGGGGTTTTGTAGAAATTTCAAGTGGTTTAAACGGTTCAGAAATTAGAGGCTTTGATAACCGAATTATTTCCTTCGTTCAAGGAAAAATATCCGATAGACTAACATCAGTTATGTTGGTAATTACTTTTTTTGGCTCGGTTAAAGGTGTAGCCATCATCACAATCATTGTTATCTTAATACTATTTTTTTCTCGCCACCGATTATTATGTTTATTTTTAGCAGTAACGATTGGTATTGGGGCAGGAGTATTTAATCGTATATTAAAATTGTATTTTAAACGTGAGCGACCCGATATCCATCCTATTATTCAGGAAAATGGTTTTAGTTTTCCGAGTGGACATTCAATGGGATCGATGATCTTATATGGGAGTCTCGCTTTTATATTGGTAAAGTTGGCCAAGCATAATTGGTCAAAAGGTATTGGCATATTAGTGGGGATTATTATTATTTTTGTTGTAGGCTTAAGCCGAATATATTTAGGTGTTCATTATCCAAGTGATGTAGTAGGGGGATATATTGCAGGTGCTTTTTGGCTGTTAATTTGTATAACTATATTTGAAATTATTGGAAAATGGCATCAGCGGAAGAAAACAAACTAAACGTGAATATCAAGCATTATTGAAGGGAATATAAATAGGCGTCCGTCCATTTTTGCCCAAATTTAAAATTAAATATTCCCAAATACCTATAGATGAATATGATGCTAGGGAAGTTTTAAATAAGGGAGGAATGACCAGATGAGTGGTGCAGTTGGTGGTGTTGGTTACGGTGGCGGCTTTGCCTTTATTGTCGTCTTGTTTATTCTTTTAGTTATCGTTGGTGCAGCGTATGTTGGCGGCGGTGGTTACGGCGGCGGATACGGAGTTGGACCAGGGTACGGGTATGGATACGGTTGCGTTTGTTAATAACCAATTTCATTTTGTATAGAGAATTGTCTATTGAATAATTTTAAGGCACCTTTTCCGAGGTGCTTTTTTTGTACTTAGATGTATTTAATTATGAATTAAAATGGTAATTATCCCTTATTTTCCTTGATTTTTTTTTGGCCCTGTTTTAATATAATAAATAAATAAATTAATTTTTTCAAAAACAATTATTATTTTAAGGATGCAAATACGCCGTTAGATTCACATGTTATAAAGAGTGTCTACTTTTTTGTGTGGATATTCCTTATAATATGTGAATTTTTATTTACTTCGTAAATATGAGTAACATATTAAAAAATTTTTGGAGGTTGTCTATACATGGCACAAGGTACAGTTAAATGGTTCAACAGTGAAAAAGGCTTTGGTTTCATTGAAGTTGAAGGCGGAAATGACGTATTTGTACATTTCAGCGCAATTGTTGGCGAAGGCTACAAAACTTTAGAAGAAGGTCAACGTGTAGAATTCAATATTGTTGAAGGTCAACGTGGACCTCAAGCTGACAACGTAGTAAAACTTTAATCTTATAACAAAAAAACTGCCAGATTGGCAGTTTTTTTATTTATAAGATTAATATAGTTTTCGCCAATATTTGACAAGGAAATCATTTGAATATAACATGTATAAATATTGTGTTATAATGAACTTATCAATGAAATCTAAGAATAGAAAAAGAAATAAATGATTAAAATGTCGATTAATCAAAAAATTAATCGATTTTTTTATGTAGTGCGGAAATACCGATTTAGATAAAAATACTTGATTTTTTTTTAGAAAGTAATAAAATAATTGAGTATCAAATATTCTAGGGAATATAATTCTTAAAAAAAACGTCACCTTAGGTCAGCAAATGACTATTAGGAGGTATACAATGGGAAATATTAAATCAAAATTTCATAGTTTGTTAAATAAAAAGTATTCATTATTCTATTTAATTGTAGTACTGTTTTGGTTAAAGTCTTATGCTGTGTATCAAAGTGAATTTAATCTTGATATTAAGAATAGCATGCAAGAGTTTTTACTATTTTTTAATCCGATAAGTTCCGCATTATTCTTTTTTGCGTTTGCATTGTTCTTTAAAGGACGTGCCCGATCTATAGCTTTAGTTGTTATAGATTTAGTGTTATCGATTCTGCTGTATGCAAATGTGTGTTATTACCGCTTCTTTAATGACTTTATTACTATTCCTGTTCTTTTCCAAACGAAAAACTTCGGTGATTTGGGCGGTAGTGCAGCAGCATTGATGAAACCATATGATGTTCTTTATTTTCTAGACACAATTATTTTAGTAGGTTTGCTTGTCTTTAAAGTAGTTAAATCTCAATCAGAAAAAATGAATCGTCGTTCTATTTTTGCTGTATTTGCAGCAGCAATAGCTTTTTTTATCATTAATTTAGGTCTTGCAGAAGCAGACAGACCCGAATTGTTAACACGAACTTTTGATAGAAATTATATTGTAAAGTATCTTGGTGCATATAATTATACAATTTATGATGCTATCCAAACGACTAAATCATCAGCGCAAAGGGCATTTGCTGATAGTAGTGATGTTGTTGATATTGAAAACTATGTAAAAGCAAATCATGCAGAACCTAATAAAAAATATTTTGGTGCAGCAAAAGGAAGAAATGTAATTTATATTTCTTTGGAGTCTTTTCAAAACTTCCTTATTAATTACAAACTTGATGGTCAAGAGGTTACACCGTTTTTAAACAAATTAACTCATGACCAAAACACATTTTATTTTGACAACTTCTTCCATCAAACTGGACAAGGAAAGACATCTGATGCTGAATTTATGATGGAAAATTCATTATTCCCACTGCCAAAAGGTGCGGTATTTACAACGAAAGCAGCAAACACATATCAAGCAGCACCGGCTATTTTGGGACAAAAAGGATATACATCTGCTGTATTCCACGGAAATTATAAAACATTCTGGAATCGTGATGAAATGTACAAATCCTTAGGGTATGATAAATTTTTTGATGCAAATTATTACGATATGAGTCCGGAAAATACAATTAACTACGGTATGGAAGATAAGCCGTTTTTTAAAGAGTCAATGCCTTATCTTGAAAAGCTTCCACAACCGTTCTATACAAAATTTATCTCTTTATCAAACCATTTTCCGTTTGAGTTAAATAATGATCCTAATTTCCCTGAAGGAGATTTTGGAGATAATATTGTTAATAAATATTTCCAAACAGCGCATTATTTAGATCAGTCAATAGAACAATTCTTTAATGACTTAAAGGCTTCAGGTTTATATGATAACTCGATTATTGTGATGTACGGTGACCACTATGGTTTATCTGAAAATCATAATAAGGCAATGGCAAAAGTTATGGGTGTAGATGAGATCACACCATATATTAATGCTCAATTACAAAGAGTACCATTGTTTATCCATGTACCGGGTGTAAAAGGGAAAATTGATCATACGTATGGTGGAGAAGTTGATGTACGTCCTACATTAATGCATTTACTTGGCGTCAATACAAAGGAATATATAACTTTTGGTAATGATTTATTATCAAAAGAACATCATGAGCTAGTTCCATTTAGAAATGGTGATTATGTTTCAAAAGAATATACGCAAATAAGTGGTGAATGTTATAGTAATCCTTCTGGAGAAAAAGTAGATAACAAACTTTGCCGGGATAATGACAAAGTTGCAAAGACTGTGCTTGAACTTTCTGATAAAGTAGTTTATGATGATTTACTTCGTTTCTATACACCAAAAGGGTTTACACCAGTAAAACGTGAAAATTATGATTATACAAAAGATCAAACGGTTAATGATACAAACATTAATAATAGTAAATAAAAAAATCCCCTTCAATGGGGATTTTTTTTATTTGTTAGCATGAATACTTAATTTTAACCAATTATATTAGTTATATGGAAAATGAACAGTGTTTTTAATTATCATTTTTCTCTTTTTTAATCGGTGTAATTTCTTCAGAAGATTCCATAGCATAATTCATAACCGATATCCTTCGTTTACTTGTTTTTTCTTGCGGATAAAATCTTCTATACAAATAAATGTGAAAAAAGTACTCACATAAAGCGACACCCAATCCGCCAACAATTGAGGCCCAGAATAACGTACGATAGTTGTCTAGGTTTCCGTAAGAGACTATTGACCATATAATTAGAAAGGACAAACCAAAATCGACAGAAGTTGCCACTACATTATTGGTGCGGGGTAATAGCAATTTATCCCCAATTATATATGAAATAACACCGATAACAGCAGTAATTAAAATTACACTTTGAATAGACATGCCATAGATTAACCCGAGTATGACAAACAAGGCGATAAAGGAAGCAATGAACTTAATAGCTAATGCAGTTAGTGTCTTCATTGTATGAACTCCTTTTAGGAAGATGTTATTATTTTCTTATTAAATCGTTTATTTTATTCATAAAAAAAGCTACTTAACCAAAATGATTAAGTAGCGCTCCAGTCAAATAAAGTACTGAAGAAAACTAGTTATTTACATCCTCAGATATATTGTATTTTAAATAATTATAATTCTCAGTAGGGATGGTTTTATAAATCGTCCCATTTTTATCCTTATATATTTCAAATTCCCTATATGTTTCAACCACATAACCTTGCTCTTTATCTTTTTTTGAATTGACTAGCTTATATTCCAAAACTGGATTTAAGTCATTGGTTATTGTTTTTTCATTTTCCATTGTACTTACAGGTAAACTCATATGAACATTACTTAACTCATTTTCAGTAATCGTATTAATATAAGCAAGAAATACGAATATTCCTATTAAAATAATTGATGTAAGTACTTTATATTTTTTGCTTTTCAAGTTTTTCACTCCAAACTTGTAAATTTACCGAGTAGTAATTATTTTGTTTTCCCTTGTTACTACATTTTCTAAGTAAGTTAAAAGTTGTTCTCTCATTTCGGGTCTTTTCAAGCCAATTTCGGTCATTGCTTTTAAATAGCCTAGTTTATCACCTATATCATAGCGATCGCCTTTTAATTGTAATGCGAAAGTTATTTCTTCCTGACAAATAATCCTTAAAGCATCGGTTAATTGAAACTCATTACCCACCCCTTTTTCAATGTTGCTTAAAACCGGAAAAATAGATGGCTTGAGAATATATCTTCCCATTATAGCTAGATTTGAAGGTGCCTCATTCACGCTTGGTTTTTCAAATAGATCCTCAATTTGATATAAATCGTCATGCTGTTGTCCCGGACTGATAATACCATATTTACTTACCTCACTTATTTCTACTGGTTGTACACCAATAACATTTGAATCATACTTTTCATATATGTCAATTATTTGCTTAAGTGCAGGCTGTTGCGACATCATAATATCATCGCCTAATAGAACTGCGAAAGGATCATCTCCTATAAAATGCCTTGCACATAATATTGCATGACCTAAACCTAATGGTTCTTTTTGTCGTATATAATGAATATTTGCCATATTGGTGATTTTCTTGATTTCTTTTAGCGTATCATATTTCTGTTTTTCATTAAGCACCTGTTCAAGTTCAATGGATTTATCAAAATGGTCTTCAATGGAACGTTTATTTCGGCCTGTAACAATCATAATGTTCTCAATTCCGGATTTTACTGCTTCTTCTACGATATATTGAATGGCAGGTTTATCAACTATTGGCAACATTTCCTTTGGCTGAGCTTTCGTAGCTGGTAAAAATCTAGTCCCTAAACCAGCAGCTGGAATAATCGCTTTATTAATTTTCACTGATATAACCTCCAATTTGTTTTTCTTTGAGAAATTCCGTTCGAAGGGTTTGTACATTTTAGGTACATAATAATTTGAGAGTTAATTTAATTGTATTCAGAATAAAATTTGGATAGACCTTGACATTTTTATAAAATATTTTATTTTATAGACAGTTGTATACTTCATTCTAGGAATTGCTTTTTTAATATTTCAATCAAATTTGTAAAAACTAGCTGTAAAACTATGAAGAGGAGCAAAATATGCCAATTGCTAAATGTGGTAATTTAAACTTATTTTATGAAGATTATGGAGTAGGACCCGCTATTATATTTATTCATCCACCCGGAATGGGAAGAAAAACATTTTTGAAGCAATTACCTCTTCAAAACGATTTTCGATTACTAATACCTGATTTCTCAGGTCATGGAGATAGTATCTCACATGATGGAGAAATGACAATTTCACTTTATATGAAAGAAATAGAGGCAATACGAAAACATGCTGAAGTAAGTGAATTGTTTTTATTTGGGTATTCAGCAGGAAGTATAATTGTACAAGAATATGCAATTAAATACCCAATGAATGTAAAAGGTGTTATATTATCAGGTGGGTATCCTAAAATCGTAAATGAAATGCTGAAAATTGAACACCAAATAGGGATTAATATGGTTATGTTTGCGCCAAAAGTACTAGCCAAAGTATTATCAGTCAGCCATTTTTATGAAAAAACATTGCAATTAGAGTTGTATGAACATATTTTGAAATCAAATCGATATACTTGGAGACAGTTTTATATTGAATCATTGCATTTTAATTGTTTAGGGCGGTTATCTTTATTAAATGCTCCATTGATGCTTTTATATGGAACAATGTCAGATATTATTAATCAGCATGTAAAATTATATCCGAAAATTATTGATACTGAAATCCACTTTATTAAAGGTGCAGGACATCAATTGCCAACGAAAAATGATAAAAAAGTAAATGATTTAATCGCTCAGTTTATTAATAAACAAGTATATAATAATTTGATTATGTAAACTTCGCTATGTAAATTTTTATTAAAGATGTTTTACATTTTTACTTGGAAAAGTTTAAATGGTATCAAAGGAGGGACAAAAATGAATGATCAAAGATTTTCAATTGCTCATAAGGAGGCATGGATTGGTGTTGGTATCGCAATCATCCATTTCCTATGGTGGTTTGGTTTTGCTTACGGGCTTGGAAGGGGGAAAGTAGAAGATTATACATATATTTTAGGGTTACCTGCATGGTTTTTTTATAGTTGTATTATTGGGTTTATCGTTATTGTGTTTTTAGTATTTATTGCTGTTAAGTTCTTTTTTAAAGAAGTACCTTTTGGAAATGAGGAAAGTGGTGGACAATGAATATTCAAGTAATTATTCCTCTAGTAATATTTTTACTATTATTTTTTATTGTAGGTTTATTAGCATCGCGATATATAAAAAGTTCTGATTCTTTTATCCAAGAATATTTTTTAGGTAGTAGACAAATGGGCGGTTTTATTTTAGCGATGACCATGGTTGCAACATATGGAAGTGGTAGCAGCTTTATCGGTGGTCCTGGGGCTGCATATAATTATGGATTAGCATGGGTGTTATTGGCGATGACACAAGTTGTAACTGGTTATTTTGTTTTAATGGTTTTAGGTAAGAAGTTTGCAATTATTTCTCGCAAATATGATGCAATTACATTGATTGATTTTTTAAAAGCAAGATATCAATCAAATTGGGTTACAATAATTGCTGCCGTTAGTATCGTTATCTTTTTGTTCTCTTCTATGATCGCTCAATGGGTTGGCGGAGCTAGATTAATGGAATCGATTTTAGGAGTTTCTTATACAACGGCATTATTTATTTTTGCCGTTTCCGTACTCATTTATGTTATTATTGGAGGGTTTCGGGCAGTTGCAATAACTGACACGATCCAAGGAATAGTTATGCTCGGAGGTACAATATTATTATTGATTGCTACACTTATTGCAGGTGGCGGTATTGAAAATATTATGACTGATTTAAAACAACAGAATCCCAATTTATTGAGTCCTTATGGAGCAGATCGTTCATTAACACCACTGTACATATCTAGTTTTTGGATTCTTGTTGGAGTAGGGGTTGTAGGTTTACCGCAAATTGCTGTTAGAGCAATGTCTTATAAAAATGCGAAGGCAATGCATCGGGCAATACTTATAGGAACCATTGTTATTGGAATCATTATGTTTGGTATGCATTTAATTGGAGTTCTCGCAAGAGCAATTGTGCCTGGAATTGAAAATGCAGACACCGTTATGCCAATTGTGACAATGAAAGTATTACCTGCATGGGCCGCTGGAATAGTCCTTGCTGCACCTATGGCGGCTATTATGTCAACGGTGAATTCAGTTTTAATTCTTGTTTCATCGGCTATAGTAAAGGATTTATACATAGGTTTTATCAATAAGGAGCCGACTATAAAAAAAGTAAAACAAATAAGCTTTTTTACGACTTCAATTATCGGGGTTGCTATCCTTTTTCTGGCGATTCATCCGCCGGATCTACTAATATGGTTGAATTTATTTTCTTTTGGTGGGTTAGAAGCTGTATTTATTTGGCCAATCATCATGGGTCTTTATTGGAAAAACGGTAATAAATATGGTGCCATCGCCTCTATGATAACTGGTATGGGATTATATATTTATTTTGACCGTTTTTATCCTAATCCATTCGGAATGCATACTGTCGTGATACCGATACTATGTTCGTTATTGATTTTTATAATTGTATCTTTGTTCACAAAAAACAAAGCCATCAAATAGGTGGCTTTGTTTTTATTAAACCGGAGAATGCACCGGATCTTTTTTTGTTTCGTTTTCTTTGTTAGGTTTAACAGCAATAAATGCTAATGAAGCTGCGATTATACTTAAAAAGGCTAATATTACAAACATAAATGTTAAATTATGGTTCATAAAGTATGCCATTATAGGCGGTCCTGCTGCTACTCCAATAAAGCGCATAGAACTATAAATTGCTGTGATTGTCCCACGGATAGATTTTTCAATTGATTGAGTAATAATCGCATCAAGACATGGGAGACTTGCTCCAATACCAATGCCACTAACAAGAAAAACAATTAATAAATACAAAAATTGATTGGAAAAGCTGACAGCAATAACCGATACTCCAGTGACAATAATGCTAGAAAAGATAATCCATTTCATTATAATCAAGTTTTCTTTTATAACTTTTCCAGCTATATAAGATGCAAGGCAAAGAGCAGCTAATGGAATAGCAAGAATAAACCCTTTTTTGACTCCATGAAAATTGTATTGATCTTCAAGAACACTGGAAAGATAGAATAATACAGCAAATAAAATAAACATAAGAATGGCTCCAATGGCAAAAACCGCAATAAGCCAACGACTGTGTTCTTTAAATACACCTCTTGTATTGCGCATAAACTCTTTAAATTCAAGGCCCTTTTTGTCTTCCTTAGGCTTTTTTACGAAAATAACTATTGATATGAGTGATAATAAACAAAATATTGGTATCGAGAAAAAAGGTAAAAACCATAAGACACCGGCAAGGAGACTACCGAGAATTGGGCTTAAAACTTTTCCGAAAGTATTGGAAGTCTCGATTATACCTAATGTTGCACTCACATCTTTTTCGCGACGGAACATATCACCTACTAATGGAAGTACGATTGGCGCGCCACCGGCTGCTCCAACTCCTTGTAGTATACGACCGATGAGAATCATCATAAACGGATCATTTAATTTCCATGCAGCCCATCCGGAAACGATCCCTCCAATACCCGAAAGAATGAGAGATGGAATAATCACCATTTTGCGGCCATAACGATCTGAAAGGTAACCAGCAATAGGGATTAAAAATATTGCGACAATAGAATAAACCGTTATAATATAGCTAGATTGCATTTTAGAAATATCTAATTTTTTTTCAAGCATTGGTAGAACTGGGATTAACATAGAATTGCCAAGTGTCATAATTAATGGAATGGAGGATATAGATACAATTGCCCAACGCTTATCTTGAATTTCATTTTGACCCAAAGTCGCTGCGTGATTGTTCAGCTTGTTCATCTGTAATTTCCTTTCATGGTTATCTATTACATACTATTTACTGATTTAATTTTTTTATTTCATAAATTTTTTCATGGGGGAGAAATATGAAAATAATTAGCTTAAATATCGGAAAACCAAAAACATCTTTATACAATAATAAAGAATATATTTCTGGAATTGGAAAACATCGTGTGAAAAATGTCCTATTAACGAAAGAACAATTTGTCGGGGATGACGTTGCAAATCCTCAATTTCACGGGGGGCCAGACCGATCTGTTTGTTTTTATCCGCACGAACATTATGAACAATGGGAGCAGGAGTTTGATACTTCATTAATGGTTCCAGCTTTCGGAGAAAATTTAACTGTCAGTGGTATGTTAGAAAAGGATGTATGCATAGGGGATATTTTCCAAATAGGCGAAGCGGTTGTTCAAATTACTCAAGGTCGTATTCCGTGTTCAACTATTTCCAAGTATAATCATATTGATCCGTTATTAAAGAGAACGATTGAAACCTGTTACACAGGCTACTTTGCTAGAGTCTTAAATGAAGGTGTCATTATGGATAATTCAGAGATCGTATTAATCGATAAACATCCATTACTGATAAATGTGTTTCATACGATGTATACATATTTCCATTCTAATGACACTGATTCAATTCAACAGATTATTGAAGTAAATGAGCTGGCGTCTGATATGAAAAATAAATTTATTAAAAAGTTAAAGAAAAACACCCAGCAATAAATGAGTAATCATTATATCTAAAAAATATTATTTGATCGTTCAATGTAAAAAAAAGATATAATTAATATGTTAAAAAAAGGATGTTTTATGCATCCCTTTTTTATTTACACAAAACTTTCTGAAAATATTTTATAAAAACTATTTTCAAATATATTAAAAGAAGGTAGAATATTTAAAAATGATATTATATTTACAATATTTAAATAGGACTAGCTTATTTAAAAGATTTTCTGAAATTTAAGCTATCTTTATACAACGATGAAAACCAATTGGTGGAAAGGAGCGAAATAGTGGAAAATCCAGTCCTAGAAGTAAAGGCTTTACGCACCACTTTTTCTACAGATGATGGAATAATCCCTGTTGTAAACGATATTGATTTCCAAGTACAATCACAGGAAATTTTAGGAATAGTAGGGGAGTCAGGATGCGGGAAAAGTGTAACTTCATTGTCAATTATGGGATTAATCCCAACGGGTAATGGAAAAGTTGAAGGTGAAATCCTTTTTAATAAGGAAAATATTGCTAAGGCTTCAGAAAAGAGAATGAGAAGTATACGCGGAAATGATATTGCAATGATTTTCCAGGAGCCAATGACTAGCTTAAATCCTGTATTTACAATCGGTGAACAATTGATAGAAGCCGTACAGATTCATTGGAAATGGCCAAAGAAAAAGGCAAAAGAGCATGCTGTACAAATGCTTAAAAAGGTTGGTCTTCCAAGGGCTGAGCAACTTATAAAAGAATACCCTCATCAGCTATCCGGTGGGATGAGGCAGCGTGTAATGATTGCGATGGCACTGGCATGTGAACCGATGCTTTTAATTGCAGACGAACCAACAACAGCGTTAGATGTAACGATTCAAGCTCAAATATTAGATTTGATGAAAAAATTGAATAAAGAAACGAATACAGCCATTATCATGATTACTCATGATTTAGGGGTAGTTGCAGAAATGTGCCAACGGATTATCGTTATGTATAGCGGGAAAATTGTTGAAGAAGCAGATGTTCGTACGATTTTTAAGGATCCGAAGCATCCGTATACGGTTGGATTAATACAATCCGTACCCGATATGAGAGTAAAAAAGGAACAATTGTACTCGATCCCAGGAAATGTACCTAAGCCCGGTTCAATTGATGTTGGTTGCCATTTTGCCCCACGCTGTCCGCACGCTCACTCACGTTGCTATGATGAAACACCGCATTTAAAAGTACTTGAAAATGGACAGAAAGTAAGGTGTTGGTTATATGAGGAAGGGAAGGATGGCGTCGTAAATGAATGAACCACTTTTAAAAATCGAAAAATTAAAAAAGAACTTCCCTATTCGAGGCGGCGTATTCGGTAAAAAGGTTGGAGAGGTAAAAGCTGTTGATGATATTTCTTTTGTGATACAAAAGGGAGAAACATTGGGACTTGTTGGTGAAAGTGGCTGTGGGAAGTCGACAACTGGCAGAATGCTATTAAGATTACTTGAACCAAGTGAAGGGAAAATTATTTTTGAAGGCAACGATATTACGAATCTTTCTAAACATGAGCTAAGAAAGATTCGTGGTCAAATGCAAATGATTTTTCAGGATCCATACGCCTCTTTAAACCCAAGACATTCAATTGAACGTATTTTAGAAGAACCGCTAATCGTACATGGGATAAAAGATAAAGCTGCACGAAGAAAAAAGGTTCGTGAGTTGTTGGAAATTGTTGGCTTAAATAGTTATCATGCCAATCGTTATCCCCATCAATTTAGTGGTGGTCAACGTCAGAGGATTGGAATTGCCAGGGCATTGAGTCTTAACCCTAAACTAATCATTGCAGATGAACCAGTATCAGCATTGGATGTATCCATTCAAGCTCAGGTTCTTAACTTGCTTAAAGATCTTCAGAAGAAGTATGAACTAACTTATTTATTTATTGCCCATGATTTAGGGGTGGTAAGGCATATTAGTGATCGAGTTGGGGTTATGTATCTTGGTAGGCTTGTAGAGCTAGCCGAAAGCGAAGAATTATACCAAAATCCTAAACATCCATACACACAAGCTTTGCTTTCAGCAGTCCCTATTGCCGATGTGGATTATAAAAAGGAAAGAATTGTTCTACAGGGCGATGTTCCAAGTCCCGCAAATCCACCAAAAGGGTGTTCTTTCCATACGAGATGTCCACTTGCTATGGATAAGTGCTCTGTTGAAAGGCCAATATTTAAAGAAGTAAATCCAGGTCACTTTGCAGCATGTCATCTACATGGATGATTTTGCATATAAATTTTTAGATAGCTATTAAAAATTGGGGGGAAGAAGATGAAGAAAAAGCTGACAGGATTAGTCATTTTTGTCCTGGTACTTTCACTTGCCTTGATGGGATGTTCATCATCAAAATCAAATGGTGAAAAAGGAAAAGATGACGGCAAGGAAAAATCAGGTGGTGTATTAGTGTATGCACGTGGTGGAGATGCGGTTAAGCTGGATCCTGCTGCAGTAACTGATGGGGAATCATTAATTGTTGCAGAACAAATATTTGATACTCTAGTAAGCTATAAAAAAGAAACAACAGAAATTGAACCAGGCTTAGCAAAATCTTGGAAAGTATCTGAAGATGGTTTAACATACACATTCGAGTTACAAGAAGGTGTGAAATTCCACGATGGAACTGATTTTAATGCAGAAGCTGTAGTAAAAAACTTTGATCGATGGGCAAACGGTAACGTTGAAAAATTCCCATATTACCAATCACAATTCGGCGGGTATAAAGGTGAAAAAGCAGCTGTTATTAAAGAAGTAAAAGCAGTCGATCCAAAAACTGTTGAATTCACTTTATTCAGACCACAAGCTCCATTTTTGAAAAACTTAGCGATGACACCATTTGGTATTTCAAGTCCTACAGCAATTGAGAAATATGGTGATAAATATATCGAAAACCCAGTAGGTACTGGTCCGTTTAAATTCAAAGAATGGAAAAGAAACGATACAATTACTGTTGTTAAAAACGAAAATTACTGGAAAAAAGGATTACCAAAGCTTGATACAGTTATTTTGAAAGTAATAAAAGATAACTCTGCACGTTTAAACGCGTTAATTAAAGGCGATGTCGATTTAATTGATGGGTTAAATCCAAGTGATATCGAAAAAGTAAAATCGGATAAAAATCTACAGATTTTTGAAAGACCATCTATGAATCTAGGATATCTTGGATTTAACGTTACGAAAAAACCATTTGATAATGTTAAAGTCCGTCAAGCATTAAGTCATGCAGTAAACAAAGAAGCACTAATTAAAAACTTCTATGAAGGAACGGCTGAACCAGCTAAAAATCCAATGCCGCCTTCTGTAAGTGGCTATAACGACGATATTGTTGATTATGATTATGACCTTGATAAAGCGAAAAAGTTATTGGAGGAAGCAGGCTATAAAGATGGATTTAGTGTAGATTTCTGGACAATGCCTGTTGTTCGTCCTTATATGCCTAATGGACAAAAAGTAGCAGAAGCCATCCAAGCGGATTTTGCAAAAATCGGTGTAAAAACAAAAATCGTTACGATGGAATGGGGAACATATTTAGAAAAATTAGCTAAAGGTGAAGCACCGATGTATATCGTTGGTTGGACTGGTGACAATGGTGATGCAGATAACTTCTTGTATGCATTACTTGATAAAGATGCAATTGGATCTAATAACAACTCCCAGTATTCTAACGACGAAGTTCACGATCTTTTAATTAAAGCTCAAACAGAAACAGATGAAGCGAAAAGAAATGATTACTATAAAAAAGCACAAGAAATCATCCATAATGATGCACCTTGGGTTCCACTTGCTCACTCAGTACCACAGTTAGCTGGTAAGAGTACGATTGATGGGTTTTTCCCACATCCTACAGGTTCTCAAAGCTTTGCTGATACTTCTGTAAAATAATTATCGGGGGAGTGTTTACTCCCCTTTTTAATTCAAAAAAGTTACATAACTTATTAAAAGGGGTGAAGGTGGTAATGGTTGCCTATACAATACGCCGTTTATTACTACTTATACCAGTTCTACTTGGAATGGTAATCATTGTTTTTTCATTAATTCACGCCATACCTGGAGACCCGGCTAGAACGATTTTAGGACAGCTGGCAACAAAAGAAGCTGTTGCCGATTTAACGAAACAATTAGGGCTCGATAAACCTCTCTTTGTACAATTTTTTGATTATATTAAGGATTTGTTAACCGGTAATTTAGGGACCTCTTTAAAAACGCAATCACCAATAAGTCATGAAATTTGGCCATATTTTGGTGCTACTGTCGAGTTAGCTGTCGTTGCGATGATAATAGCAATCATCATCGGTGTAAATGCAGGAATTATTTCCGCATGGTTTCAAAATTCTTGGTTTGATTATATCGTTATGTTAATTGCGTTAATTGGGGTATCGATTCCAATCTTTTGGCTTGGATTAATGGAGCAATATGTATTTTCCATTAAGCTGGATTTATTGCCGACAACCGGACGGGATGATATACGTAATCCTGTCGAAGCAATTACCCACTTATATATGTTGGATACATTATTACAAGGAAGATTTGATCAATTTATTGAAGTTATTAAGCATTTAATCCTTCCAAGTCTAGCTTTGGCAACGATTCCAATGGCGATTATTGCTCGTATAACTAGATCGAGCATGCTTGAGGTTATGCGCTCGGATTATATTCGAACAGCACGTGCTAAAGGGATGAAAATGTTTTGGGTTGTTTACAAGCACTCATTAAAAAATGCGTTTATTCCAGTATTAACAATTATCGGTTTGCAAACAGGTCTTTTATTAGGTGGAGCAATATTAACTGAAACGATTTTTGGTTGGCCTGGAATGGGGACCTATATTTATGAAGCAATTGAGTTTCGTGATTACCCTGTCATTCAATCAGGTATTTTGATACTTGCACTAGTGTTTGTACTAATAAACTTAATCGTGGACTTATTATATGCAGCAATTGATCCACGTATCAAGTATTGATAGGGGGGACATCAATGCCAGAACTTTCAACAAATGTAAAGCAGACAACAGTGGTCGAAGAGCCATTGATATCTCCGTGGAAAGAAGGCTGGAGAAATTTCAAGAAAAATAAAGTAGCTTTACTAGGCTTGGGTTTAGTTATCTTTTTTATTCTTATTGCATTGTTCGCTAACTTTTTAGCGCCTTATGGATTTAATGATCAGCGACTAGGGGACAAGCATCTTCCACCCTCAAGTAAGCATTGGTTTGGAACAGATGACTTCGGCCGAGATATTCTAAGCAGAGTAATCTTTGGGGCTCGTATCTCATTAACTGTCGGATTCTTCTCAGTAATTGGATCAGCCATCGTGGGAACAACTTTAGGGATTGTTGCAGGTTATTATGGTCGATGGATTGACGGTGTTATATCCCGAATCTTCGATATTTTATTAGCGTTTCCAAGTATTTTACTTGCTATTGCTGTTGTTGCTATGCTAGGACCATCATTACAAAATGCACTAATCGCAATCGCTATTATTAATGTACCGACTTTTGGGCGTTTAGTACGTTCAAGAGTGCTGTCTGTAAAGGAAGAAGAATACATTACAGCAGCGAAAGCTATTGGAATGGGAGACGCTCGTATTTTATTTCATCATATATTTCCTAATAGCATGGCACCAATTATTGTACAGGGATCTTTAGCGATTGCAACGGCAATTATCGAAGCAGCTGCATTAGGTTTCTTAGGTTTAGGTGCACAACCGCCAACACCTGAATGGGGAAAAATGCTTGCGGATTCTAAAGATTTTATCATACAAGCACCATGGACAGTATTTTTTCCGGGAATTGCCATCATGTTAACTGTACTTGGATTTAACCTTATGGGTGATGGCCTACGGGATGCACTAGATCCACGGATGAAAAATTAAAAACAGCAGGAAAAAATCCCCTGCTGTTTTTCTTATTATGTATCAAAACTATTATCAAAAGTTTTTCTCATGAATTTTTAATGTTTCTTTCATGTATCTTTAGGATTCATAAGATAATATTAGCTAAGTCTTATAAGGATAAGCCGAATAGTTGTTACCCATTATATTTAACTATTGCGGAATTCTTATTAATTTACTCATTATAAAGTTCTTTCTTTAAACCCGGCCCTTGTGCCGGTTATTTTTTTATCAGAGATTTATATAATTTTAATCGAATTTTCATTTATTGTTGGTAGGATTATAGTAATAATAAAGGAGGCGCATATTCATGATGTGGGTTCGATTTATTCCGATTGTATTCTTTAGTATGACAGCCATAACTCTGTTTGCCTTCCAATCAATTGAAATTGTTCATGCAGCACTTGATTTAATTTTATCTAAATCTAGGTTAAAATAAGAACATAAATAAAATGAACGATGAATTTTGAAGCAGGTGTGAATGTGAAACGTATATTAATTATAGAAGATGAAAAAAATTTAGCACGATTTATTGAACTTGAACTTAAATATGAAGGATACGAAGTAAGTGTTTCATATGATGGGCGTGAAGGCCTTCAGCTGTCCCTTCAAGAGGAATGGGATGTAATTTTGCTTGATTTGATGTTGCCTAGTTTAAATGGATTAGAAGTTTGCCGTAGATTGCGACAAGAAAAAGATACCCCAGTTATTATGATTACCGCTAGGGATAGTGTGATGGATCGAGTATCCGGTTTAGATCATGGTGCAGACGACTATATTGTAAAGCCGTTTGCCATTGAGGAACTTTTAGCAAGGCTTCGCTCAATTTTTAGAAGAATAGATATACAAGAACCAAAGTCACAACTTACATCGTATACTTTTCGTGATCTTTTTGTAGAGAAGGAAAGCAGAATTGTAAAAAAGGGAGATAAAATAATTGATGTGACGAAACGAGAATACGATTTGTTATTGACCTTATTGGAAAATAAAAATATTGTGATGACTCGTGAAGTTTTATTAAATAAAGTTTGGGGCTATGAAACGGAAGTAGAGACGAACGTAGTCGATGTGTATATTCGATATTTAAGAAATAAAATTGATAATCATGGTGAGGATAGTTATATTCAAACTGTTCGCGGAACAGGGTATGTGATGCGTGAATGAAGTTTCTTCGCAATTGGTATCATACATCATCCTTAAAGGTGAAATGGTCGGTTGGAACAAGTGCGGCTATTTTCTTTACCTTCTTTCTTTTTAGTTTTAGTCAATACCATGTCATTAATAAATGGATGTTATATGAAGAGAAAAACAATATTTTACAAGCGCTAAATGAAATCACCATTTTTGTGAAGCAGGCTGGTTCACTAGATGATAACCTTGCGGAAAATAAAGAATTGCAAAACCAAATTTATGAAAAGAATCAGATTATTAGGATATTATATCCGAATGGGGATGAATATAGAGTCTACAATGCTGATACGGATACTCCAAAATATTATATTCCTTTTCAACCTGTTCATCAAAAAACAGTTACTTTATTAGAAACTGATAATAAAAAAATTTATTTAGGTCGTGCTCCCTTTCATATAAATGGGTTTACTGGCTATATAGAAATTATTCAGCCATTAACAAGATACCATCAAATGATGGGAAGTTTGTTTTTTATCATGTCAATATTCGGCGGATTTGCTTTCATACTTAGTGGATTATTCGGTTTTTTAATGGCAAAAAGCTTTTTAATGCCATTACAAAAGTTGTCTAACACGATGAAAAAAATTCGCAAAAAAGGTTTCCACGAACGAATGGAACCAAGTAATTCCAAAGATGAAATGGGGGAATTAACAAATATTTTTAATGATATGATGGATCAAATTGAGCATTCATTTAATCAACAAAAACGATTTGTTGAGGATGCTTCCCATGAATTACGAACCCCTGTCCAAATTATGGAAGGTCATTTAAAGTTATTGAATCGATGGGGAAAAAACGACCCCATTATTTTAGATGAGTCATTACAGGCATCCATTCAGGAACTGGATCGAATGAAAAAATTAGTTCAAGAGCTTTTAGAATTATCGAGAGCCGAACAAATTGAATCAAAAGGTACTGACAGTAGTGCTTTATTATTAAAAACAATATCACAAGTAATCAAAAACTTTGAATTGATTCATGAGGATTTTACCTTTGAATTAAAAGTGGATAGTGATAACCAAGATAACCCTATAGTGCAAATTAGTGAAAATCATTTAGAGCAAATATTAATTATCATTTTAGATAATGCTGTTAAATATTCTGATCAAATTCACAAAATCGATATTTGTCTTGAAGAAGAAAATAGTATGGTGAAAGTTACAGTTAGAGATTATGGCGTTGGTATACCAGATGAAGATTTATCAAAAATCTTTCACCGATTCTATCGTGTCGATAAAGCAAGGAGTCGAGCAAGAGGTGGTAATGGATTAGGATTATCGATTGCTAAACAATTAGTGGAAGGTTATACAGGAGAAATTTACGCATCTAGTACGCTTGGGAAAGGCACGAGTATAACATTTACACTGCCATTAATCGAAAACCGATGATCCTTTTCATCGGTTTTCTTTTTTTACAACTTTTCCGCTACATCTACCTCGGTAAATTGCATATCCGCATTTTTTGTCATTTTTATTTCTAACATTTCATCTTTATATTGGGCGACTGTTCCTTTTTTCTTTATTAAAGAAGGTAATGTAATGACATGTCTTTGGCCAACTTCGGGTATATTTTCAATAATCACTTGGTTTGATGTGTGATAAATTTTTACACGTTTTAACCACTCTTCGTCTTTAATGGGTGTACGCACATAAATGTCATCAAAAGTTTCGAAAACACTTACGTCAAATTCTGTTGGAGTTGATTGTGGTTGCTGGTCTTGTGTTGCTGTATTTGTTTCCGAATTAGTTGTATTTTGATCAGTATTTTGTTGAAACATTGATGTTGCACGTTTTAGCATATCTTCGTGATTAAACATGCCTTCCCATTTTCCTGGCATAAATTGGGATAACATATTTTGGACTTGCTTTTCTATATCTTGAGGATTTATTTGTTTCATTATGTTATTTTTATTAAAAGGAAACATATTCCAAGGAAACATAAGATTGTAACCTCCCGAACTTTCAGGTTATATAATAATGTATTCAATCGTTGTGGCGATGTTATTACAGAATAAATATTGTTTAGAAACATTAAGCGAATAATAACAATAAACGGTTGAATAATTTATAAATCGTAGTATTATGGTAGATGAAATTGGACATTTATATAAGGGAAGAACAGTCAATAGTAATTATTAGAATTTTCTTTGTTTGTAAATACACACCGTTTTGTTTTAAACAGAATATTATTCTTTAAAATTGTGTTTTTTAAGAATGAATTAGTACTCATTTTAATTTTAAAAAAATTGATTTTTATTCTTTATATTATTACTTTACAGTGATAGAATTGTGTCTGTAAGCGTTTTGGCTTATTGAATTTTTTATTACATACACGTTTTCTTATCTTAATAAAAATTATTAGGCTTAATTGCTGGAGGTTTTTCGAAATGAAACAACAAGCATCAAAAGGATTTTGGGAAAGTTTCTCAGGCCCAAACCTTGGTTATGTTATGGAAGTTTACGAAAAATACGTAAACGATCCGGAAAGTGTAGATCCGGAAATGAGAGCACTTTTTGAAGAGTGGGGAGCACCTGCTATTTCTGAAGAAGGCTTATCAACACATGGGCAGGCTGATATATCGTTCCAATTGCCAACTAACCCTACAGTATTTAGTAAAATGGTTGCTGCTGTAAAATTAGCTGACAATATTCGTACCTATGGACATTTAGCAGCAGACATTAATCCGTTAAACGATCGTAATAAGGATACACGTAGAATTGAATTATCAGAGTTCGATTTAACTGAGGAAGATCTAATCAATATTCCTGCATCGTTTATTTGTCCGGATGCACCTTCTAGTGTGAAGAATGGTTTAGATGCTATAAATCATTTGAAAACGGTTTATACAAATAAAATGGCTTTTGAATTTTATCAAGTCCATGATTTAGAGGAAAAAAATTGGTTACAACGTACAGTTGAATCTGGCAAAATACTTTTAAACCTTTCGAAAGACCAAAAAATCAATATCTTAAAAAGATTATCTGAAGTAGAAGGATTTGAGAAATTCCTTCATCGCACATTTGTTGGGCAAAAGCGTTTCTCAATTGAAGGATTAGATACATTAGTCCCAATGATGGATCAAATTATTAGTTCTTCTGTTCAGACAGGAGCGAGAACTGTAAATATAGGAATGGCGCATAGAGGACGCTTAAATGTTTTAGCGCATATTCTTGAAAAACCATATGAACTTATTTTTGCAGAATTCCAGCATGCACCTAATAAAGATTTAATCCCATCCGAGGGTTCTATTGGAATTACTTATGGTTGGACAGGAGATGTAAAATACCACCTTGGAGCTGATCGCCGTGTTAAGGCTGAAAGCACAGCAAGCACACGTATTGTTCTAGCAAATAATCCAAGTCACTTAGAAGTAGCTAGCCCAATTGTAGAAGGATATACGAGAGCAGCTCAGGAACAACGAGATACTTCAGGATATCCTAAACAGGATCATGATAATTCTTATGCAATATTAGTACATGGTGATGCAGCATTTCCTGGACAAGGAATTGTACCTGAAACGTTAAATATGAGCAGACTTAAAGGATTTAATACTGGCGGTTCAATTCATATTATCGCTAACAATATGATCGGGTTTACTACTGAAAGCTATGACTCACGTTCAACAACATATGCGTCAGATACAGCAAAAGGGTTTGAAATCCCAATTATCCATGTTAATGCTGATGATCCGGAAGCTGTAGTTGCTGCTGCTTCATTTGCGTATGAATATCGCAGAAGATTCCATAAAGACTTCTTAATCGATTTAGTCGGTTATCGTAGATTTGGTCACAATGAAATGGATGAACCAATGACTACAAACCCAATGATGTATCATATCGTTCATAAACATCCGACTGTTCTCGCTATGTATGCAGATCAACTGGTTAATGAAGGTGTAGTTACTAAAGAAGAAGTAGCTTCAATTGAACAAGAAGTTCAAGATAAATTGAAAGCTGCGTATGATAAAGTTCCGAAAAAAGAAGAGGATCCAGATATTGTTATGAATCCACCGGAATTTGTAGCAAACGGATTTCCTAAAATAGCGACGGCTGTTGAAAAAGAAGAACTTAAGGCTTTAAATTCAGAGTTATTAAATTGGCCTGAAGATTTTCATGCATTTAAAAAGCTGGCAAAAATTTTAAAACGTCGTGAAAATGTATTTGAAGGTGAAGGTAAAATTGATTGGGCACACGCAGAAACATTAGCCTTTGCATCCATTCTTAAGGACGGAACACCAATCCGTTTCACGGGCCAAGATTCGCAGCGCGGTACATTTGCTCAACGTAACTTAGTATTACATGATGAAAAAACTGGGGAAGAATATATTCCTCTTCATCATATTAAAGAAGCTAAGTCATCATTTGTTGTTTATAACAGTCCATTAACTGAAGCAGCAGTTGTTGGTTATGAATACGGATATAATGTATTTTCACCGGAGACTCTCGTGTTATGGGAAGCCCAATTTGGTGACTTTGCTAATATGGCACAAGTAATGTTTGACCAGTTTATCACTGCGGGTAGAGCGAAATGGGGACAAAAGTCTGGTCTAGTAATGCTTTTACCACATGGATATGAAGGTCAGGGACCTGAACATTCAAGTGCACGATTAGAAAGGTTCTTACAATTAGCTGCTGAAAATAACTGGACAGTCGCTAATCTTTCAACAGCAGGCCAGTACTTCCACATTCTACGTCGTCAGGCAGCAATGTTGGAGAAAAATGAAATTCGCCCACTAGTAATTGTGACACCTAAGAGCTTGCTACGTCATCCACTGGCATCAGTAGATGGAGAAGAACTAACTAATGGCAAATTTATGCCAGTTCTTGAGCAAAAAGGATTAGATCATAAACCAGAAAAAGTGGAAAGAATTATTTTATGCAGCGGTAAAATTGCCATTGATTTCGAAGAACGCATTAAAGATGAGGAAATAGATTGGGCACACATTTTACGTGTAGAGGAGCTCTATCCTTTCCCTGAAACTGAAATCAAGGAAATAATTGGTAAACACAAAAACCTAAAAGAACTTGTTTGGGTTCAAGAAGAGCCTAAAAATATGGGTGGTTGGACATTTGCTGATCCATATTTAAGAGATCTTGCTCCAAAAGGGGTAAATGTTAAATATGTTGGACGTCCAAGACGTTCAAGTCCTTCTGAGGGAGATCCAATCGTTCATAAGAAAGAGCAAAATCGTATTTTAAACGAAGCATTAACAAAATAGAAAAATAGAAAAGTTAAACACATATAAAGGGAGGACAACATTGTGGCTGAAATAAAAGTGCCAGAGTTAGCTGAATCTATTACAGAAGGAACCATCGCAGGATGGTTAAAACAACCAGGAGACCGCGTCGAAAAAGGCGAATATATTGTTGAATTAGAAACAGATAAGGTCAATGTTGAGGTAATTTCTGAAGAAGCAGGAGTTATCCAAGAACTAAAAGCAGAAGAAGGAGATACAGTTCAGGTTGGACAAGTTATTGCCATTGTATCTGAATCTGGTGAAGCGGCAGCTCCAGCTCCTGCAAAGGAAGAAAAAGCACCAGAAGCAAAAACTGAAGCACCGAAACAGGAAAGTGCAAAGGTTGAAGTTTCAGATTCCGATAAGAAAGAACGTACAATTGCTTCACCTGCTGCACGCAAGCTTGCACGTGAAAAAGGAATTGATTTAAGTGCAGTTTCTACAATTGATCCTATGGGTCGTGTACGTGTACAAGATGTGGAAGCACATTCAAATCAACCAAAGGCTGAAGCTAAATCTGCTGCGCCTAAACAAGCTGCACCAGTATCACAGGAAGATGGGAAGCCAGTAGAAGTGGTTCGTATGTCTCGTCGCCGTCAAACAATTGCAAAACGTTTATTGGAAGTTAAACAAAATACAGCAATGTTAACAACTTTTAATGAAATTGATATGACTGCAGTTATGGAGCTTCGTAAACGTAAAAAAGATAAATTCCAAGAAGATCATAATGGAACTCGACTTGGTTTCATGTCATTCTTTACTAAAGCAGTAGTTGCTGCATTGAAGAAATATCCAGCTGTAAATTCAGAAATCATTGGAACAGATTTAGTATTAAAAAAATACTATGACATTGGTGTAGCGGTTTCAACTGATGAAGGACTTGTTGTACCAGTTGTTCGAGATTGCGATCGCAAGAATTTCGCTGAAATCGAAGCAGATATTGCTGGATTTGCCAAAAAAGCAAGAGACAATAAATTATCCCTTGGAGATTTGCAAGGAGGCACATTTACAATCACAAATGGTGGTGTGTTTGGTTCATTGTTCTCAACACCAATTATTAATGGTACTCAAGTAGGTATCCTTGGTATGCACACAATTCAAAAACGCCCAGTTGCAGTAGGAGATAATGTTGAAATTCGTCCAATGATGTATATTGCATTATCTTATGACCACCGTGTTATTGATGGTAGTGAAGCTGTTGGATTCTTAGTAACTGTTAAAAAATTACTCGAAAATCCAGAAGACTTATTATTAGAAGTTTAATTATTTCTTGTTAAACCCTTTCCATTAGGAAAGGGTTTTTTAATGTGAATTTTAGGGACAGTGGACCTGGTCCCATGTCCCACCCAGTTTCAAAAAAAGAAGTGCATTCAAATATTTGAATGCACTCTACAAGTTTTCTATTATTTATAAGGTGTTAATCCTCGCTTTAATAATTCATTTTTCAAAACCTTTATCCACTCACGTTCTTGACCTTTTTTTTCAGCGTCTCGATAGGCAGCTACCAACATTTCATTACTCATGATTTTCATGTTATAACCTCCTAGTGGAATTTAATACTTTCTATATTTTCTAACCATTTTAACTCTTTTTAAACTACTTGAAAAGTGTTTTTTAAAAATATTTAATTATATTTTCTTAATTGAATATTCCGAAAAAAGTGATAACATATATTATATGAGTAGAGATTCCAGTAACATCATGATTATCCTCTTTGGCTAAAGTATCAACATCTACTCGTAATATGCTGAAAAGGAGGATTTTATTATGTCATCTTTATTAAACATTACAGTTGGTGAGCTACTTAAGCAAAAGGCAGAATTGCATCCAGACCATGAAGCAGTCATATATGCTGATAGGGATTTACGGTTATCTTATAAAGAGTTTGACGATCAGTGTAATTTAGTTGCAAAAGGGTTAATGAATTTAGGGATAAATAAAAATGATCATATAGCCATTTGGGCAACTAATACACCAGAGTGGCTGACCTGTCAATTTGCTACCGGAAAAATGGGTGGAGTACTCGTAACAGTAAATACAAACTATCGTACATCAGAACTGGAATATTTATTGCGTCAATCCGATTCTGAAACAATAATTTTAATGGAAAAATACCGTACAGCTTCGTATATTGATATGATTTATGAGATATGCCCTGAACTTAAAGATTCAGAGGCGGGAAAATTAAATAGTGCACGTCTTCCAAAATTGAAAAATGTTATTGTGATGGGTGATAATCATTATCCGGGTACATATAATTGGAAGGAGTTATTATCGTTTGGACGTGAGGTATCTAATGAAGAATTAGAACAGCGCTTGCAGTCATTAGACCCAAATGATGTAATAAATATGCAATACACTTCAGGGACTACAGGTTTTCCGAAGGGTGTTATGTTAAGCCACAATAACATTGTAAATAATGGATACAATATTGCCAACTGTATGAAACTAACTAAAGCAGACAGGCTTTGTATTCCTGTACCATTTTTCCATTGTTTCGGTTGTGTCCTAGGTACGATGGCTTGCGTATCAGTGGGAGCAACGATGGTACCGATCCAAGAATTTAATCCTAAAGAGGTTTTACAAACTGTCCAAGATGAGAAATGTACCGGATTACATGGGGTACCCACAATGTTTATCAATGAGTTGAATTTGGCAGATTTTGATAATTATGATTTATCTTCTTTGCGAACTGGAATCATGGCAGGATCAAATTGTCCAATTGAGGTCATGAAAGGCGTAATTGAAAAAATGGGGGCAACCGAAATAACGATTGCTTATGGACAAACTGAATCTTCACCTGTAATTACTCAAACTAGAACGAATGATCCGATAGAGCTAAGAGTGGAATCAGTAGGTAGAGCATTGCCTAATGTAGAAGTGAAAATTGTTGACCCACTTACAAATAATGTAGTAAATGATGGAGAACAAGGTGAATTATGTACGAGGGGTTATCATGTAATGAAAGGATATTATAAAAATCCTGATGCAACGAAAGAGGCAATAGACGAAGATGGATGGCTTCATACTGGTGATTTGGCGGTTATGGATGAAAATGGTTATTGTAGAATTACAGGTAGATTAAAGGATATGATCATTAGGGGTGGGGAAAATATTTACCCAAGAGAAATCGAAGAATTTCTTTACACTCATCCCAAAATTTTAGATGTCCAAGTTATTGGTGTCCCTAATGAAAAATACGGGGAAGAAATAATGGCCTGGATTATTCCTAAAGAAGGAGAAAGCCTTTCATATGGAGAGGTTATTGAATACTGCAAGGATAAAATATCACACCATAAAATTCCACGATATGTTAAACTGACAGATCAGTATCCAATGACTGCATCTGGTAAAATTCAAAAATATCTTTTACGTAAACAAGCTATAGAACTTGTTGATCAGGACTTAGGGTAATTTTACAAACTTATTATAGTTTTAAAATAAAGATTGATCATTTATTTTAAAGTTGTGATTAAAATCCTGTTTTTACAGGATTTTTTTCTTTAACTATAGGAGCAGTTTAACTTAATAAAGATGGAAATAAGAGATAAAAGTAAAATAATTAGTAGTTTTTTAAAAGGGGATTAAGACATTTGAGTAATTTATCATTTTTTGATTTAGAAAAGAAGCTTAAAAGAATTAGAATAGAAGGCTTTGTAATTCATAAAGGGAATACACGATTCTTCGAATACGTGAAGAATAAAAAGGTGCTAGAAAAGCCTACAAAGGTTTATTCCATTACTAAGACCATTGTTTCTATATTAATTGGAATTATGGTAGATAAAGGGTTATTAAAAAATATTCACGAACCTATTCAAAATTATTTTCCAGAAATATTAGAGTCTAATGATCCGCAAAAGAAAGAAATTACAATATTTCATTTGCTAACCATGACGTCGGGGTTGCAGGTAGGAAATTTCGAAGGATCAAAAAATTGGGTTAAATTCATACTTGGACAACCAATAATACATAAACCAGGTTCAACCTTTCAGTATAATTCAGGAGACTCTCATTTACTAAGTGCGATAATACAAAAAATTTCTGGAATTCCCACCGCTTTATTTGCTGAAAAATATCTATTTCGACCATTAGGAGACTCATTTTCGAGGAGCTATTAGGTAATTGGCTGGATGAGTAAGACATTTGAGCAAGTCAAACTGTTTTTCTTCTCTTCTGGTATCATAAAAATTATTTTATTATCTGTTCTGTTTCAGATGGATGAACTGAATAGAAAAATCAGCGGGGGTTTGCCACCGCTTTTTTTTTTGAAAGATAAGTGTATAAAATAGGTGAATTAATTATTTTTTCTAAAAATAGTTGACGTAAAAATAAAATACATGTATAGTTAGTTACATAACTAACTAACCAAAGAACCAACTAGGCGGTGAGGGAATGAAATCTTTAATCGATGATAATCGTCCTATCTTTATGCAAATTGCTGAGAAAATTGAGGATGACATCATTAATGGAGGGTTACTTGAAGAATCCCAAGTGCCATCCACTAATCAATTTGCTTCCTTTTACCAGATCAATCCGGCAACTGCAGCAAAAGGTGTGAATTTGTTAGTCGATCAAGGAATATTGTACAAAAAACGCGGCATTGGGATGTTTGTCGTGAAGGGGGCTCGTACAAAGCTAATGGAAAAAAGAAAAGAACAGTTTTTTGAGGAGTATGTATCCAAAATGATTCACGAGGCAAAAAAACTAGGAATAACTTCAAAAGAACTGATGGATATGATTAAAAAGGGGGAAGGGTGAAATGAGTAATGTTATAGAGGTTAATCAACTAACAAAAGCATATGGAAATTTAACTGCAGTTAATGACGTTACATTCTCAATCGAAGCAAACAAAATTTATGGGCTTCTTGGGAGAAATGGAGCAGGAAAAACGACTATTATGCATATGATTACCGCACAACTATTTCAAACTAGCGGAGAAATAAAGGTTTTTGGAGATACTCCATATGAAAACAAAAATGTGTTAAGTAAAATATGTTTCATAAAAGAAAGCCAAAAGTATCCATCTACATTCACCGTTAAAAATGTGTTGGATGTAGCTGCGCTCCTTTTTCCGAATTGGGATCAGCAGTACGCTGAGTTACTGATAGGGGATTTTCGACTTCCATTAAAACGAAGAGTGAAGAGGCTATCAAGAGGGATGCTTTCTTCGGTCGGAATTGTAATCGGCCTAGCCAGTCGCGCACCACTTACAATATTTGATGAGCCTTATTTAGGGCTTGATGCTGTGGCAAGGAGCTTGTTTTATAATCACTTGATTGAAGATTATGCAGAGCATCCGCGTACGATTATCCTCTCTACACATTTGATTGATGAAGTAAACAAAATTTTAGAGCATGTAATAGTGATTGATAATGGAAAACTGCTCATTAACGAGGATGCAGATGTACTGCGAGGAAGTGCCACTACTGTTACAGGATTAGCAAAAAAAGTGGAAGCATTTACAGTCGGTAAAAAGGTTATCAATAATAACCCTTTAGGCGGATTCCATTCTGCTATTGTGATGGGAAGGCTTGAAGAAGAGGACATAAAACAAGCGGAGGCGTTTGAGCTGGAACTTAGTCCAGTTTCATTACAACAGCTGATTGTTCATCTAACTAGTGGAATATCAAAAGACAAGGTGGTGGAATTCTAATGAATAGTATCACGCATGTCATGAAAATTCATACTAAGGAAAAATGGGGATGGTTTTATATCTCATGGGTTATATTACTTTTTAGTTTCTTAATAAATCTTATTATCGGAATTGTTACTGGTGGTACGGAGCCGATATATACAGGTGGAATGGCCTCAATCTTTATTTACATGTTAGCTGCAGGTATTGGAACGATGCAAATTTTTCAGTTTGCCGTTGGGTTGAGTGTGAGAAGAAAAGATTTCTATTTAGGAACGACGGGAATGTTTATTGCTGTAAGTGCAGGAAATTCGATTGTATTGTTAATTTTTTCTATGGTAGAAAAAATATCTGGATCATGGGGTGTTGGTCTTCATTATTTTAACCTACCCTATCTAAACGATGGTTCCTTGATCGAACAGTTTTTCATTTACTTTATATTTATGATGAATATGTTATTTTTAGGATTTGTCATTGCAAGTATATTTCTACGATTTGGCAGAAGCGGATTACTCGTCTTTTTTGGAGTATTATTCGTCATTATTACCGCTGTATCATTTATTCTTACCTATTTTGAAAAATGGGGTACCTTCTTCCATTGGGTAGCAGGGCATTCTGCTTTCGGAATCTCACTATGGATGATACCTGTTGTTTTATTGTATATGATTGTATCATATTTGCTTCTTAAAAGAGCAATCGTTTAAAAAAGCTGTTTCATACAATTTACCAATGACTCATGAAAAAATGTTTCTGGTGTATAAAAAAGAACTGATGGTATAGAGGACAAAATATGATGATTTCCAAACAAAAAAACCGGGCATTTTTATTTTTGCCCGGTTATCTTAATATCCAAATGTTTGTTAAGAAAATACACCAAAATTAAACCAGCTATTGGAAAGTTTTATTGTTTTTTTAGGACTCCCGTCATTCTTTTATAATCGCTTTTTTGATTTTGGAATACCCCAACATTTCATTAATTGGTGAATCCCATTTTCAATTTGCTCCAATGGAATACCGCCAAAGCCAAATAGAAAAGTTGGATTTTTAGATTCAATTGGACTTAAGAGATAATCGCTTACCGGATAGATGGCAATATTGTTTTTTTCCGCAATCTCTTTTAACTGTCCTTCACTTTTGGCATGGGGTACAGAAATTAATATGTGCATTCCTGCTATGTCCCCAGTGAATGAGATAAGCGGGTAATACGTATCAAATATTTCTGTTAATTTTTCATGTTTTTTTCGATAAATTTTGCGCATCCTGTTTAGATGTTTTGAAAAATAGCCATCTCTCATAAAGTCAGCTAAAATGTGTTGATCAAATCTTGGTACGGTTGCTGAGTAAAAACTAAATGTCTGTTTGTATTTTTGTACCAATGTTATAGGTAATACAAAATAAGCAACTCGTAATGAAGGCATTAAAGATTTGGTAAATGTGCTTATATAAATGACATTATTGTTTTGGTCCATACCTTGTAATGCAGGAATGGGTTTTCCTTTATATCGAAACTCACTGTCGTAATCGTCTTCAATAATATAGCGATTTTCATTTTTTGCTGCCCAGTTTAATAGCTGCGTTCTTCTTGTTGCCGATAAAACAGCACCCGTTGGGAATTGGTGAGAAGGGGTAATGTAAACAACATTGGCGTTTGTTTTTTCAAGTTCATCCACAATTAAACCATCTTCGTCAACCGGAATAGGAAGAGCTCTATTTTCCAATTGTATTCTTGGGATTGCTGAATAGCCGGGATTTTCAAGGGCAAATTTTAATTTATCTCCTAGTAATTTTAGAATCATTGGAAGGAGTTGTTCCGTTCCTGAACCGATAACAATCTGTTCCGGCTTGCAAATAATCCCCCTTGATTGATATAGATAGTTGGAAATTTCCGTTCTTAATGCATATTCTCCTTGCGGGTCTCCATTTTGCAAAAGCTCTCTCGAATCAAAATCATATAGATTTTTGGCATATTTCCTCCATATTGAAAACGGGAATGAACCGGCATCAATTTTTCCGGGATGGAAATCAAATTGATAATTTTTCTTCACGGCCTGCTCAATCGGCATAGCTAAAGGCTCTTTTTCAATATACGGTAATTCATCGAATTCTTCGACAAAAAAACCAATGCGAGGTTGCGATCTTATATAGCCTTCCTCCATAAGCTGTGCATAGGCAATTTCAATGGTTGTTTGGCTGATATTTAAAAACTCTGCTAATTTTTTTTTAGAAGGCAATTTGGTTCCGACTTCAATTTGTTTATGGATAATGGCATCTTTAATTCCGATATATAGCTGTTCATACAATGGCTTTACCGTACTTTTATCCAAATTAAACATAAGCATGTCCATCTGTATTTCCTCCTACTGACCATGTAGAATTTTGAAAAATTGAACCTTTTCATAAAGTCAATTTCTATTATACTAGTAATCATCAAATGAATGGAGGTTTTTTTTATGAATCAAGTTGGAACTGAAAGAGTAAAACGTGGCATGGCAGAAATGCAAAAAGGCGGTGTCATTATGGATGTCGTGAATGCGGAACAAGCAAGAATTGCAGAGGCTGCTGGTGCCGTTGCGGTTATGGCTTTAGAGCGGGTGCCATCCGATATTCGTGCAGCTGGGGGAGTAGCGCGTATGGCAGATCCTCGCATTGTAGAGGAAGTGATGAACGCTGTAACCATTCCGGTAATGGCAAAAGCCCGTATTGGCCACATTGTCGAAGCGCGGGTATTAGAATCAATGGGTGTCGATTACATAGATGAAAGTGAAGTATTAACGCCCGCTGATGAAGAATTCCATTTATTAAAAAGCGACTACACTGTACCTTTTGTTTGTGGATGCCGTGATTTGGGCGAAGCTGCCCGCCGTATTGGAGAAGGCGCTTCCATGTTACGGACGAAAGGTGAACCGGGAACAGGAAATATTGTCGAAGCGGTTCGCCATATTCGAAAAGTTAATGCTCAGGTCAGACGCATTGTTGGGATGAGCACAGATGAACTAATGACAGAAGCAAAAAATTTAGGCGCACCATTTGAATTATTACTAGAAATCAAAAAATTAGGCCGGTTGCCGGTTGTCAATTTTGCTGCCGGTGGGGTAGCCACACCTGCTGATGCTGCTTTAATGATGGAACTTGGAGCAGATGGCGTTTTTGTAGGATCCGGTATTTTCAAATCTGATACTCCGGAAAAATTTGCACGTGCTATTGTAGAAGCAACTACACACTATCAAGACTATAAACTGATTGCTGAAATCTCAAAAGAATTAGGTGCACCGATGAAGGGTATTGATATTGCAACACTTGATGCAGCAGAACGTATGCAGGAACGTGGTTGGTAACATGCTGAAAATCGGAGTGCTTGCATTACAAGGCGCAGTGAGAGAGCATATTAGACAAATTGAAGAACTTGGTTGTGAGGCCATTCCGGTTAAATCGGTTGAAAATCTAGACGAAATAGATGGTCTTATATTACCTGGCGGAGAAAGTACTACAATGCGTAAACTGATGGACCGTTACAATTTGCTCGAGCCCATTCGCGCTTTAGCCGTCAAAGGAATTCCAATGTTTGGCACATGTGCTGGCCTAATTTTATTAGCAAAAGACATCGTCGGCTATAAAATGCCGCATCTAGGAATAATGGATGTTGAAGTTGAACGAAATTCTTTTGGACGCCAAGTAGATAGTTTTGAAGTGGAACTATCCATTCGAGAAATAGGAGAAGCCATTCCAGCTGTTTTTATCCGGGCACCGCATATCGTGGCTGCAGGTGAAAATGTTGAAATTCTGGCAAAACATGAAGATCGTATTGTTCTAGCTCGCGAAGGCCATTTGTTAGGTTGTTCATTTCATCCTGAGTTAACCGAAGATACCCGAATTATGAAGTATTTTATTGAAATGGTACGGGATTACAATTGATTAATTTTGGAAGGTACTGTAAGAATAACTGATAGTTTTATCAAAGAAGGTATAACGCTTTTTGTTGAAGATTTTATGCTAAAAGGGGAGTAAGAAATAATTAATCATACTTATAAAATTCGCCGTTTTATTAGGTTATTAGAGTATAAAAAAAAGAGCCTCAGGCTCTTTTCTTATTTTAATGAAAGCCAGACACTCTTTACTTCAGTATAATTATTTAATGCATATGATCCCATTTCACGGCCAATACCAGATTGTTTAAAGCCACCGAATGGTGAGGCTGCATCGAATACATTATAGCAATTTACCCAGACAGTGCCTGCACGGAGTCGATTGGCAATATAGTGTGCATTCGCGACATCACGTGTCCATAAACCAGCGGCTAAGCCATATTCACTATTGTTTGCTCGATTTATAACTTCATCTAACTCTTCGAAAGGTAACGCGGCAATAACGGGACCAAAAATTTCTTCTTTGGCAATTGTCATTTCATCATTAACATCTGCAAAAATAGTAGGTTCAACAAAGTAACCCTCATCACGTGGTTTTCCACCACCTGTTAGTAATTCGGCACCCTCGTTTAATCCTTTTTCAATATAATTTAATACACGACTTTGTTGTTCAGTTGAAACAAGTGGGCCCATTTGTGTTTGCTGATCTAACCCAGATCCTTGTTTGATATTTTTTGCATGTGATACCATGTCTGCAACAACATTATCATAATTCTTCTTTTGAATAAACACTCTGGAGCCAGCACAGCAAACCTGCCCTTGGTTAAACATGACACCATTTAATGCTCCTGGGATAGCCTTAGTTAGATCTGCATCGGGTAAAATAATGTTTGGAGATTTTCCGCCAAGTTCAAGGGTCACTCGTTTTAATGTTTTTGATGCTCGTTCCATGATAGATTTACCAACGACAGTAGATCCAGTAAACGCAATTTTATCAACTAATGGGTGATCAACTAACGGTTGTCCTGCAGTTTCTCCAAATCCAGGTACAATATTGATAACTCCTGGAGGGAAACCTGCAGCTTCTGCTAGCTCCGCCAAATACAGAGCTGAAAGAGGTGTTTGTTCGGCTGGTTTTAATACAATTGTACAGCCGGTTGCCAAGGCAGCACCCATTTTCCACATAGCCATTAGTAAAGGGAAGTTCCAAGGGATAATTTGTCCAACCACTCCAACCGCTTCATGACGTGTATAATTAAAAAATGGTCCACTTACAGGAATCGTTTGACCTGTTATTTTATTTGTCCATCCTGCATAATAACGCATATGTTCAATAGCAAGAGGAACATCAGCATTCATTGTTTCATTTATTGGTTTTCCATTATCTAAAGTTTCAAGTTGAGCTAATGCTTCTTTATGTTCTTCCATTAAATCTGCTAATTTATACATTAAACGACCCCGGGAAGAAGCATTCATTTTTGACCATTTGCCACTATCAAACGCCGCACGGGCAGCCTTTACTGCACGATCAATATCTTCGGTGCCTGCCTCATAAACAGTAGCTAAAACTTCGCCGGTTGCAGGATTAGGTGTATCGAATGTTTTCCCTGAAGCACTTTCAACGAACTCACCATTAATATAGAGCTTTTTCTTTCCTTGTAAAAATTTTTCTACCTTTTCATTGACTCCTACTAAAACTTGACTCATTTAATTGCCCTCCTTAAAGAATTCAAAGTTTGCTAGAAGTTTGTCATGATGTAATTTTTACTATCCTGTCAGCGCTTACATATCAATCCTACAAGTTTATTGGATTCATTTCAATGAATATTATTTAAAAATTGAAAATATTTTTCTGCAAAATTAGCAAAGTATCGACAAAAAGCTTTATTTATCGAATAAGTCTAATAATAAAAAAAGCTGACAAACAACATTCATATGTCATTTGTCAGCTTTCTACTATTTAGATGATTGTTCCTCTTTAACAGGATGGGTTTGATAGAATTTTTTAGATAAATATGTTTGTCCTATTAAGAATGCGCCACCAACTGCCCAATAAAGCGGTAAGGCTGCAGGGGCACTAAATGATACAATTAATATCATAACGGGTGAGAGAAGTCCAAATATTTTCATTTGCTTTTGTTGATCTTCCGGTAAGCCAATAAGTGATACTTTTGATTGAAAAAAGTACATTATTCCCGCAATAATTGCCATCGGAATATCTACATGTCCAAGATCAAACCATAAGAAAGAGTGAGATGCAATTTCTTTTGAACTTCGGATTGCGTAATAAAATCCCATTAAAATAGGCATTTGAATTATAAGTGGTAAACAACCCATATTTAAAGGATTCACATCATGTTTCTTGTAAAGTCCCATCATTTCTTGTTGTAATTTCATTTGTTCATCTTTTGATTTTGCTTGTTTAATTTTGTTTTGGATAACTGTCATTTCAGGTTTTAATTTTTCCATTTTTACTTTCATTATTTGCTGTTTTTTGAATGTCTTCATCATAAACGGCATTAATATTAAGCGAATAAGAATGGTTATTAATATGATGGCAACTCCGTAGCTACCTCCGAATAATTCCGCTGTAAAATGAATAACCTTTGCAAATGGCAGTACAAAATAGTCATGAAAAAACCCGGAATTACCCATCCCTTTTGAAGTGTTTCCTTGGCATGCAGATAGTAAAAATACAATTCCAATCATTAATAAAGAAAATTTAAATAAACGTTTCATCAATTATCCTCCTAAAATAAATTAAAAACTAAAGTCAACGGATAAATGATGGTCGGGGTCCTCATTAGGTGAATCTTTTCTTCTCACACATTTCATAATCCATATGATTAGTAAATGTTGTATTTTTAATCTATGAATTAACCGTTGCTGTGGATTTATTAACTCTTCAGCACTTGCTTCGGTTGCAATATAAGAATATGGCTTAACGATAAAATGATTCCATATATAAGCTAGGCCAATTGTTAATAAGATACTAACATAAAATGAGCAGACAACTGGATCATATGTAAGGTTTAATAAATATTCCATCAGTTTTTCATCACGCACCTTAACAACTTCATTAGATAGCATAGTATATCTTAAGTAGTGTGTTTTTTCAAATGCTCATCTACTATATTATCATATGAAACAAACTACCGTACTAATATATTGTTCATTTTATTATACTCTTTGCATTTGGGCAATTATTAGCCTAAAATACTAAAGGATGTTTATTTACTTAAATTATTACTTATTTACATTTAGGAAGGAAATAAATATGTTATTTAATCAAATTTCATTACCAATCGAAATACAAAATAAATTAAAAGATAGAAAAAGTATTTTTACAGAAGAGAACGAACAGTCAATTAGTGAAAATGGTTATATTCCTTCTGATGACTCGATTTTGCAAGATGCTTTGATCGCCATCCTACTTGGTAAAAATATTTTATTAAAAGGACCAACAGGTTCTGGTAAAACAAAATTAGCTGAGACACTTTCAGCCTTATTAAATCAACCAATGCAAAGTATAAATTGTTCAATTGATTTAGATGCAGAGGGTTTACTCGGATATAAAACGATCGCACAAGAAAATAACCAAAGTACGATTGAATTTATCTCTGGTCCCGTCATTCAAGCAATGAAAAAAGGTCATCTTTTATATATTGATGAAATTAATATGGCAAGACCAGAAACATTGCCAATTTTAAACGGAGTGCTGGACTATCGACGTCAAATCACAAATCCTTTTACTAGTCAAGTTGTAAAGGCTGAAAGCAACTTTGGCGTGATCGCTGCAATTAACGAGGGTTATGTCGGAACTGTTCCATTAAATGAAGCACTTAAAAATCGTTTTATCGTTATTAATGTTCCTTATATTCAAGGGGAAACTTTAAGAAATGTACTGTTATCTCAAAGTCAATTAAAAAACGAAGAACTTATTAATAAATTTATAACCTTCTCCAGTGATTTAATTTCACAGGCCAAATTAGGAAAAATCTCGGAGGAGGCAGCATCAATAAGGGCATTAATTGATACATGTGATTTGGCATTATATTTACCTCCATTAAGAGCCATTCAAAGAGGGATAATTGATAAGCTTGAAGACGACAGAGAGAGAGCAGCAGTTCGAAATATTGCCGAAACATTGTTTGAATAGGGGGCGTTTGGAATGCAACGCTTTATCCAATTTAATGATGAAAAAGTTGATTCAATGATTGTGATGGAAATGGCTGATTTAGTTACGACTTTAACGAAGAATCCGGAGTATGAAGTAGAATTTGGCGTTCACTCTTATCTCGATCGATCTACTAAAAAAATTTATGTAAGCCATTTTTGGAATCATCGGCCACAACATCTATTAATTGATGGTATAAAAAGTGATGTGTTTTTGAGAGCAATCGGAAATTTGAAATACACCGATAGCCAGCAAGTACAAAGATATATAAATAGTTTAGCGAATATAAATTTAAAAAGTTTTGCTAAACAATTATTTATTGTTACCGAAGATTTACGAATAGAGGAATTGATTAAAAAAGAACGCCCGGGAACTAAAAAAGTTTTTTTTCATCGAAAAAAGGTCTATCAAAAATACTTCCAATCACAGTTAAATGTTAATCTCGTGAAAAGCTTGTTTACTGATGCTTTATTTAATAATATTTATTTACTCTTACACTCGGAGTCTCCAATTGAAACAATTCCACAATATAGTGAATCAATTGATTTAATTATTCCATATATAAGAAACACGATTTCTAAGTTTTTTGAAGCGAAGTCGACGCAGGATACGGTATCGATATGTTTGGAAATAGTTGAAGTACTCGATGAAGTGTTGGAACTAGATATGCTAAACGAATATTTTCATTTACCCGAAAAGGGATTTTCCTTGGAAGAAGAAAATGGTTTGAATTTCGATGATTTAAAGCGTAAAGACCCACTTCAAAATTGTGATGTCATGGATAAAAAAGCTAGTGGCGATGAGGAAATCCTGAATGAAGAATTACGAACGTGGCATCGTGAAACGAGTGAATTAAGCAATAGTTACTTACAGTTTGATTTAGATCAAGGGACAGGAACAGATCTTTTAGGAGAAGGTGTTAGAGAAGGGGAAACGGGTGATCAAGCATTAGCAATCGTCCAGGGAAGTGTTCAAAAAACTAGTCGAAATGATTATTCTAAATTAGAAGCGAAAGAACAAAAAAGAAATAAGGCTGGACGAAATGATAACGAATATGGAAAGGAAAATCGCTTTGCACATCCGATTTTTCTAAGCTTAAACAACCCAACCAAAGAAGAAATAAAACAATATCATTTGTATAAAAAAGAGATAAGTACTTATCAAAAAAAATTAAAAAAACTCATTGAAAAAACATTAGAACATAAAAGGACTTCTCCAAGAAATGATTTGCACTTTGGAAGATTGAGTAAAAAACTTCTACCGTATTTCACTGATACAAATCCAAGGTTATTTTATAAGAAGCAGGAGCCCACGAGTGAAATCGATGCTTCCTTCACATTATTAGTTGACTGCTCTGCCTCGATGTATGACAAAATGGAACAAACGAAGCTTGGTATTACGTTATTCCATGAGGCATTAAAATCGGTTAAAGTTTCCCATGAAGTAGTCGGATTTTGGGAAGATACTAGTGATGCAACGAAGGAATATCAACCGAATTACTTTAAACCCGTTATAGATTTTCAAACTTCTTTACTCGGAGTTACTGGACCGGAAATTATGCAGTTAAAACCGGAGGAAGACAATCGAGACGGTTTTGCTATACGATTAATGACAAATCGACTTATTACACGCATCGAGAAACAAAAGTTTTTACTCGTATTTTCAGACGGTGAACCTGCTGCCTTCGGTTATGAGCAAAATGGAATAGTTGATACACATGAGGCAGTATTACAAGCAAGAAAGAAAGGTATTGAAGTATTTAATATCTTTTTGTCAAACACCGAGATTGAGGAAAGCCAGAAAAAAGTACTTCAAGATATTTATGGTAATTTCAGTATATTAGTTTCGAATGTTGAGGAATTGCCGGATGTTTTATTTCCCATTCTAAAGAAATTACTTTACAAAAGCATCTAAAAAGAAATCGGCATTGAACCGATTTCTTTTTAATTATCACCAAAGGTATTCATTGATTGAACCTTTAAATAAATTCGTATCTATATTGCATTTTTTAGCATCTATCCCATACTGCCATCCATAAAGCAACGATTCTTTCGGTCCAGACGGATTGAACTTCGGAGCCTTTTTCCCGGAAGAAATCCCCTTATTAGGTGCGGCTGTCCACAAAATAAGCTGATCATTAATTTGTTTATTTTCTTGAGTTGCTTTATTGAATTGAGAGTAAAGCTTCCTGTCTTTATCAAATATTCCATAAATACCGGGATGGTAATCTGATTTTTCAATCGTATCAAACCAACCTTTTATAAATGTTGAATCGACAGGATATTTTGGCTCAATATCTGCAAAGATAACTGTCCCTTTAGGAGCATTGATATCCTTCGCCATTTTTATTGCAGTTTCTGCTTCTTTTATTCCTCTTTTCTTTGTAGTGGCATTTGAAAATTGATTGTAGATTAAAAGAACTTTCACTTTTTTATCATGCAAAAACTTAACCTCTTTTTTTGTTAAACCTGTTGATACATCTCCATTGTTCCCTAAATATCTTCCCCAAAAATAGGGTTCTCCATAGTTTTCTTTCACACATTTGTACATTTCATTCGTCGTTTTACTGGCCGAATCTACTCCCCAAATCGTTTTTTTATCCTCTTTTTGATTACTTTCATTATTTTTTTGTGATGCTGTATTTGATTGATTAGAAGGTTTCTTCATTTGTTGATAGACAAGGGGAATAATAAGTAATAGGACGATGGATGCGAGTACAATAATGAGAAATTTCCAATTGGAGATATTTATATTATTATTCACTTTTTCCTCCTCCTTCACTTGGATATCTTATTCAAGCGATTAGAGGAAAGTGAGGGGGATATGGTATAACTTTTCAGTATTATGGAGCGATGAAAGGATGTATTTTTCATTTATATTACATTTCTATTTTATAGTAAAAAGGTTTGATAAATTCTGATAGAATGAAACTTGGAGAAATTTGTAGATGGATGTGTCGAATAATGAAGAAGTACATTATTGTTTTGTTCGTATTATGTTTGTCTTTTCATATTTGTATGAAGGTCGAGGCAGCTAGTCCAAAAAAACTATCGCTTGCAAGCAAGTCGGCAATACTACTTGATAGTACAACTGGTCGGGTATTATACGAAAAAAATGGATATGAACGGATGTACCCCGCTAGCTTAACTAAGATTGCCACTGCAATTTATGCTCTTGAAAATGGGAATTTAAATGATATTGTTACAATTAGTAAAAATGCAGAACATACCGATGGAACGAAAGTTTATTTAGTAGAAGGGGAACAAGTAACGTTAAAGCATTTAATTCAAGGTTTATTAATTAATTCAGGGAATGATGCTGGAGTTGCCATTGCGGAGCATATGAGTGGGAGTGTATCCAAGTTTACAAAAAATCTTAATGCGTTCCTAGTTGATAAAGTAGGTGTTTCAGCCACACATTTTGTAAATCCACATGGTCTATTCTCGAAGAATCATTATACAACATCGTATGATTTAGCTAAGATTACGAATTATGCTATGAAAAATAAAACCTTTCGGCAAATTTTTGGTACGAAAGAACTCAATTGGAACGGGAAAGAATGGAAAACACTTCTCATCTCACATCATCTAATGTTAAAGGGAGAAATGGAATATAAGGAAGTAACCGGCGGGAAAACAGGATATGTGAATGAATCAGGACAGACATTAGCGACTACAGCGAAAAACAAGAATATCAAATTAACCGTCATTACGATGAATGCAAAAACAAAATACGAGGCCTATAATGATACGAAAAAATTACTGGATTATGGGTTTAAATATTTTGAAACATCTAGTTTACCAAAAGGTACCATGTTCAAAAAGGGAGAAGAAATGTATAAACTCCCCGATAAGATCACATTCACGAAACCAATCTTTGGTGGTGTATCTGAACAAGTATCTAATTCAGGAATACTTAAAGTTACCGACAGAAAAGGGTTTTCATTAGAATCTTTTCAACTAGCCCCAATCAAAGTGAAAGCTGAAGAAAAAGAAATACTAACAGATATGTCGAAGGAAACTGATAAAAAGAATTGGTATTACTATCCGATAGCATTCCTCATTTTGATAGGAAGTGCGGGAACCCTTATAAAGTTTTTTCGTTCTTAGGTACAGATTTTAAATTTCTTACAATAAAAACGGTACTAGCTTTAAATTAGTCTAGTACCTAGCTCATTGAATTGTACAATAGATTGCGGGACAATCTTCACAACAAATTGCATCTTTTAAAAATGTCAAATCGTGAATCGTAATTTTTCCTTTTGAATAAGAGATTACACCTTCTTTTTTTAACTCGCTTAGAGCACGATTAACACTTTCACGAGAAGTACCGCAAAAGTTTCCTAGATCTTGGTTAGTGATTGGTAGGTCAATGAGAATGCCATCTTCCTTGTTTACACCATAACTATTTGTCATGCGAATGAGTGTAGAGTAGAGTGCCCCTTTTTTTCCATGAAGAATAAGATCACGAAATTTCGTTTGTGTTTTTCGATATTGGTCACTCATCCACTTCATGAAATCAAACGCTAATGCGCTATTTTTGAATAATTCATTTTCCAAAATATCATTTCTAATGAGAGCTACTTCTCCATCTTCCAAAATTTTTGCAGTTAATAAATGTTTTGGAGAATACGAAAATAAAATTGCCTCACCAACAATGTCATTTTTATCACATATTCTAAACATTAATTCTTGACCATCAGATGTAATCTTACTTATCTGTACTTTCCCTGACAAAATAATATATATTCCCTCACCCGTCATTCCTTCTTGAAATAAATAATCTCCTCTTGTTATTTTTATTTTTTTCTCCGTAAATTTAAGTAATTCTTCTATTTTAATTGTATGCTTTGTTTCCGGAAGTGGTTGAGAATGGTTCATCGTTCATCACCCTTTGTTGAAGTCTTCTTTAATTATAAGGGAATTTCTTATCTATAAACTACTCTAAAATAAGTAAATTGTATACATGAAAATTTACATTAATTTTAACAAAGCAGTATTCAACATACTGCTTTTATTGTTTGAAAGAGATATAATGAAGAAAAAAGAGTTTTAAAAGTTTAGGGGGAAAATATTTTGTTTAAAATGGCACAAAAGACAAAAGAAAAGGAAGCAAATCTGGAATTGCTTAAAGAACGAATTAAACAATTGGAAGAAGAAAAGAAAAATCGTGAATATGAGCATAGTGAATGGTTGAAAGAATTACATAGGGAATTATCTGATGCAATTGAACAACACGAACATGTTAATAATCAGCATAATCTTTTAGGTGCTTTGGTGAAAAAAATTGAGGCAAAGTTTGCTCTTGTTTCACAAATAAGTGATGAAACATCTACACAATCACTTCACCTATCTGAAAGAAGTGATTCGTTAAATCAATTATCGAATAAAATGGTTTCTCAGGCACAGGACGGTAGTAAATTTGTTACGAACGCTGAGGAAGTCATCAGACATTTAGGAGAACAAATTAATGAAACCCAAGAAAAAATGTTCCAATTAAGTGAAAGATCAAGTGAAATAAATTCAATTGTTCAAGTGATTAAAACAATTGCAGAGCAAACAAATTTATTAGCGTTAAACGCATCTATCGAGGCTGCTAGAGCTGGCGAACATGGAAAAGGTTTTGCTGTTGTAGCGTCTGAGGTCAGAAAATTAGCAGAAAGTACTGCAGAAAGTACAGAGCATATTAGTTCGCTAACACAAGCCGTTCAAATTGAAATAGCATCATCGCTTGAAGCAACACAAAAAAGTGCAAACCTAGTAACGGATGGTGTGAATGTAAGCGCTCAAGCGGCAACAAAAATTTCCGAAGTACTGCATTCGATAGAAAATAGCCAAAATAATATTGAAGAAATACAGCAAACAATTAAAGAGCAGGCGGAAAACGCATTAAAGGTTCGTAAAGAAGTTGAAGACGCAAATAGATTATTTGGAGAAGCACATGACACCATTATTCAACATATTGAAGATGCAAAAATTGTCGATAGTAAATTAGAACAGGGTATTCAACATTTACTTGGTCAGCAAAAATAGATTTGTGATTTAACTTATTTACATTATTACGACAAATTTGGACAGGGGGTTCGAAATAGTGGAAAGACGCAAACCAATTTGGGTAAAAGATGCCATTGAGAAAGTAATGGAATGGAAACGTTTAGGAAGCATTGAATGGGTGTCAATCAATGAATGTGATAACCGATTTCTTGGTGAACCATTAATTTCAGATCATGATGTACCACATTTCGATCGCTCACCTTATGATGGCTTTGCAATCCGATCGGAGGACACATTGCATGCAACCAGTGAAAATCCGGTCTGTTTCGAAGTAATTGATGAAATTGGAGCAGGCCAAGTGAGTCCGCTAAAAGTAGGTCCATTTCAGGCAATCCGAATAATGACGGGTGCAGCTCTCCCCCAAGGTGCTGACAGTGTCATTATGTTGGAACTTGTTAGAGAAAATCTAAAAGATAATAAAAAAACGATCATGATTAAAAGAAAAGTAAAAACTGGAGAAAATGTTTCATGTAAGGGCGAGGACGTAAAAAAAGGAGATCACTTAATCCAAAAGGGTTCAATTATTACCCCGGGAGTAAAAGCATTGTTGGCAACCTTTGGGTATAGTCGTGTTCCGGTTATAAAAAAACCTGTAATCGGAGTAATTGCAACAGGCAGCGAACTTTTGAATGTTGATGAACCGTTAGAGCATGGGAAAATCAGAAATAGTAATGGATATATGATTGAATCACAAATCATTCGAGCAGGCGCCGAAGTTAAAAAGTATGAAAATCGAGCTGACGAAATAGAGTCTCTTTATACCGCAATTGAAACAGCTTTATCAGAATGTGATTTTATCATTACAACAGGTGGAGTGTCAGTAGGTGATTACGATTATCTTCCTGAAATTTATAAACGTTTAGGTGCAAATATTCTTTTTAATAAAATTGCTATGCGACCTGGAAGTGTGACAACAGTAGCGAATATAGGTGATAAACTATTATTTGGATTATCTGGAAACCCTTCCGCCTGTTATGTTGGATTCGAATTATATGTCAGACCAATTATACGTTATTGGCTTCACTCGGACACACCATATTTAACAAAAGCAAAGGCAACATTACAAACAGATTTTCCTAAGCCAAATCCTTTTAATCGTTTTGTCCGTAGTCAAATAAAGTTCGTTAATGATCGATTAATTGTAGATCCGGTAGGTCTAGATAAATCAAATGTCGTTTCATCGATTGCATGGGCCAATTGTTTAATGGTTCTTCCAGGAGGTACACGGGGCTATAAAGCAGGGGACCTTGTTGATGTATTATTATTCGAGGATCAAACAGGAAGTGATGAACCATGGACAGAAGCCCGCAAATCTTCCAAATTGTAGGATTTCAAAATAGTGGAAAAACGACAGTAATTCAAGAATTCATTCGATATTGCACTCATCATAATTTAACGGTAGGTACAATAAAACACCATGGTCATGGGGGAACACCAAGTACAACAAATGATCTAAAAGATACAGATAAGCATCGAATAGCTGGTTCTATGCTTACCGCCGTTGAGGGTAATGGTGCGCTATTATTACAAAATAGGGATCTAAAATGGACTATCCAAGATATATTAAAAATATATGAATTATTACCGTTAGACCTTATATTGCTTGAAGGATACAAATATGAGCCATACCCTAAGGCAGTTATTATACGAAATAAAGAGGATACTAAACTTTTAAGCAAATTAAATAATATTCAAGCGGTGCTTACTTGGATACCACTTGAAAATTTTCAGTTATATCCCGTTTTTCCTATTAAAGAATATAAAATATTTCATGAGTGGTTATTTGAATTCTTATCAAACAAACGGTTAGATAAAAAGTAAGGGGTAACGATCGAAAAAAATAATGATTATCATCAAATGCAGGGAAATATGATATGATTATTAGGGCAATTGTTACAATATTGGAGATGAAATAATTGGTTTTTATAACTCTTCTTATGCTCTGTATTATCATCAAATTTTTTCTTTTCCATAGAAAACCTGCACCCACTGCAGCAGGAGCGATTGTTATGGCAATTGGCATTTTCGAATATGATGCCTTTAATAACTTTTTCCTCTTTAACACTGCAGGAAAAAAATATATTGCTTTTTTATTAGCTATCATTTGGTTATTCATTATTAGTTCATATGCGAAATCATTATTTAATCACTCATTACGAAAAATGCATTTCCAAAATGAAATAAAAAGTTTTGCCATAGGAACTTGGGTTGCTGGAACATCTGTTTGTTCAACTATTATTTATAATCAATTTTCCGAGCTGCAAGTTGTTTCAAAAATTATAATGATAGCCAATGGTTTATTTTGGGCGTATTTTATCTATATTTGTATACGTAATTTCAAAAAACTAATGAAAAAAGATTTTTTTATAAACGCGCATGGAATTATTTTATTATCAACAGTTAGTACTCAATCATTAGTTGTTGGATTTACAAATATCTTTCGTGATAATTATTATATTCATATGATAAATGAATGCTTATTTTTCTTAGGAGTAGGTTTCTACATCCTTAGCTTAATGATTATAATAAATCGATATTTTACATCCTATAAAACATTAGATATAAAAGTAGATTGGTATAACACCAACTGTGTTATCCACGGTGCAATGTCGATAACAGGATTAGCAGGGGTAATATCCCATACGATTCCCGCAAATGTAACAATACTTATGTGGTATTGGGTATTGGCATGGTTCATTCTAATAGAGTTCATAGAAATTTATCGAGCATGTGTGCGTCTGAATCAAATGGGACTTATAAATGGATTGCTTAAATATGATGTATCTCAGTGGACAAGAAATTTTACATTTGGAATGTTATTTGCATTTACATTAAAGTTACCAACGAACGAAATGCCACAATTTTTTATTATTATCCGTCAGTTTATCTTACATTATGGAGTGGTGGTAGTTCTTGTATTATTACTTTGTGAAATGATTCTTTTTCTGAAGGAAAATATGACATTAAAATATTTAACATTAGTTTCATCTAGTGATACGACACAAAAGGAAAAATATATTTCCAAATAAAGAAACTGGCTGATAACACCAGTTTCTTTATTGTTCCTTTAAATAACTATGGAAGTTTACTTTCTACTTGATGACATATTTCATCAGCAGAAAGACCCGTTGCATCTATAACTGAACCTTCTATAATAACATCTTGGATTCCCATTACATTATTATCTCCGCCAGTTACAACACAACAGTCGCAGCCTTTTGCATCTTGTTCATTTTTAAGTTCAACAACTTCGTATCCTTTTTGTTTAAGTGCTTCAGACACATTTGAAAGTGATTGCTCAACACCAATTTTAGTCATAATTGACACCTCCTCATTATAAAATGCCTAATTTAACGCAGAATTATTCCTAAAAATGTGTATCTGAAGTTATCTTCCGTGTTTTTTTCTTGCTGCATCAGCTTCATATTGTCCAGTCTCCACAGTTGTCGTTCCTTGTCCTTTTACATTAGGATTACTTAATCCCGTTTTAGAAGGATCTTTTTTTCTTTTGCCCATACAATCACCTCCAATACTATTTTCTAACACTTTCAAAATAGTATGTATGTATCAATTTTGAAAAAATTTATTTCGAGTTACAAAAAAAGTTGTATAATCTATTTATAAAAAATGCAAATTGGAAAGAGAGATGTTTAATGGCAGTTGCAGCGAAGCACAATAAGCAAAATATCGGATTAAATACGATTTACGGAATATTATTTGCTATTAGTACTGGGCATTTTTTTAATGATTCCATACAAGCTGTAGTTCCAGCAATGTTTCCAATATTGGAGAAAACGCTAAGTTTAAGTTATTCACAAATAGGGTGGATAGCCTTTGTTGTAAATATGACTTCTTCTGTTATGCAGCCTGTATTTGGGTATTATGCGGATAAAAGACCAACCCCTTTCTTACTTCCGTTAGGAATGTTAATGAGTATGATTGGACTTATTGGCTTTGGTCTGTCCCCAAATTTCTATGTCATTTTATGTTCGGTATTTTTTATTGGAATTGGTTCTGCTGTATTTCACCCGGAAGGTTCCAGAGTAGCTTTTATGGCAGCGGGAGGTAAACGGGGATTAGCCCAATCCATCTATCAAGTTGGTGGTAATTTTGGTCAATCATTGGCTCCGGTATTTACTGCTCTAATATTTTATCCTTTCGGTCAACAAGGTATATTATCATTTACCTTTGTTGCAGCAATGGGAATTGTTCTGCTGACTTACGTATCAAAATGGTATAGGAATCAAATAATCAGTGGATTGAAAACAAAGAAGAAGACTGTGTCAATTTCTCAAAAAACGATCCATCCAAAAATTAAAACAGCTATGGCATTATTAGTTTTTATTGTTTTTGCACGCTCTTGGTATTCGGCAGGAATTTCGAATTTTTATCAATTTTACTTAATTGAGGATTATGGAATTAGTATAACAAAAGCTCAAATATATATATTTGTTTTTATGCTAGCTGGAGTTTTAGGGACATTTTTAGGAGGTCCATTAGCAGACCGCTTTGGAAAACGAAATATAATTTTGTTTTCGCTTGTCGGTGCTGCTCCGTTAACACTTATCCTTCCATATGTACCATTATTCTTGGTCATCCCTATGTTTTTCTTAATAGGATTTATCGTAACTTCAAGCTTTAGTGTGACAGTTGTGTATGCTCAAGAACTTATGCCACAAAAAATTGGAATGGTTTCCGGATTAATTGTCGGTCTTGCTTTCGGTATGGGGGCAATCGGAGCAGTAATTTATGGGAATCTAGCAGATTTATTTAGTATAAAATTTGTGATGATTTTTTGTAGTTTTCTTCCTTTGTTCGGATTATTAACATTCTTATTACCAAGTGATAAGAAAGTACGTGAGCTTAACGAAAACTAGTAAATAAAGGTGCCAATCCATTTTTCGAGATAAAACTATGGTATATTAGACTGTACATAGTAAGTAAAGGAGTTTAGAAAAATGGCAAAAAGTGTAGTGATCGCTGAGAAACCCTCAGTTGCTCGTGATATAGCAAATGTATTGAAATGTACAAAGAAAGGAAATGGATTTATTGAAGGTGACAAGTATATCGTTACTTGGGCTTTGGGACATTTAGTGACTTTAGCAGACCCTGAGGCATATGATCAAAAGTATAAATCATGGAATCTTGAAGATCTTCCGATGCTTCCTGAACGCATGAAATTAGTAGTTATTAAGCAAACTGGAAAGCAATTTAATGCTGTAAAAGCACAATTAAATCGTAGTGATGTAAATGAAGTTATCGTGGCTACTGATGCTGGGCGAGAAGGAGAATTAGTAGCACGTTGGATAATTGATAAAACGAAAGTGCATAAGCCAATCAAACGTCTGTGGATTTCCTCTGTAACGGATAAAGCGATAAAAGACGGATTCAACAATTTAAAGCCCGGCAAGGCGTATGAAAACTTATATGCCTCGGCAGTGGCGCGTTCGGAAGCGGATTGGTACATTGGTTTAAATGCCACACGTGCCCTAACAACAAAGTTTAATGCACAGTTAAACTGCGGCCGTGTACAAACACCAACAGTTGCTATGGTTGCGGCACGTGAAGATGAAATAAAGAATTTTAAACCGCAAAATTATTATGGAATTGAAGCTCGAACAGATGATGTTAAATTAACATGGCAAGATGTGAATGGTAATAGTCGAAGCTTTAGTAAAGAAAAAATCGATAAAATCATTCAATCACTTGGAAGAAAAGACGCGACTGTTATTGCCATCGACCGAAAACATAAGAAAACATTCTCACCAGCTTTATATGATTTAACAGAATTACAACGTGACGCTAATAAAATCTTCGGTTATTCAGCTAAAGAAACATTGAATATTATGCAAAAGCTGTATGAGCAACATAAAGTTTTAACCTATCCTCGTACGGATTCACGCTATTTATCAACGGACATCGTTAGTACGCTTCCAGAACGATTAAAAGCATGTAGTGTAGGAGAATATCGTCCGCTTGCAAGTAAGATTTTAAAGAAGCCTATTAAAGCTACAAAGGCATTCGTTGATGATAGTAAGGTAAGTGATCACCATGCCATCATTCCTACTGAAGGATATGTGAAATTCTCCGCATTTACGGATAAAGAACGTAAAATATATGACCTTGTTGTGAAACGCTTCTTAGCCGTCTTGTTCCCAGCTTTTGAATATGAACAGTTAACCGTGCAAGCCAAAATTGGCGAAGAAAAATTCATTGCTAAAGGGAAAACAGTTACTAATGCTGGCTGGAAGGAAGTATATGATAACCGTTTTGATGATGAGGAATCTGCAGATGATGTGATAGAGCAATTATTGCCGCGTCTTGAAAAAGGTGATGTAATAAAAACAAAATTAATCAACCAAACTGCGGGTCAAACAAAGCCACCAGCACGTTTTACTGAAGCTACCTTACTTTCCGCCATGGAAAACCCAGCGAGATTCATGGATACGAAAGACAAGAAACTTACGGACACGTTAAAATCAACAGGCGGCCTCGGTACAGTTGCAACACGTGCAGATATTATTGAAAAGTTATTTAATTCCTTCCTAATCGAAAAACGTGGTGGAAAAGAAATTTTTATCACTTCTAAAGGACGACAACTATTAGATTTAGTACCGGGAGAATTAAAATCGCCGGCGACAACTGCTGAGTGGGAACAAAAACTCGAACTGATAGCCAAAGGGAAACTTAAAAAAGCAGTTTTTATTAACGAAATGAAGGAACACACAAAAGAAATAGTAGCTGAAATTAAAGCAAGTAATAAAAAGTATAAACACGATAATATTTCAACAAAGTCGTGTCCTGAATGTGGTAAGCCAATGTTAGAGGTAAACGGTAAAAAAGGAAAAATGCTTGTATGCCAAGATCGTGAATGCGGATTTAAAAAGAACATCGCACGGTTAACCAATGCACGATGCCCGCAATGCAAAAAGAAAATGGAACTTCGAGGTGAAGGCAAAGGCCAAGTGTTCGCATGTAAATGTGGGTATCGTGAAAAACTTTCTGCTTTCGAAGAACGACGTAAAAAAGAATCTTCAGGGAAAGTGGATAAACGTACCGTTCAGAAATACATGAAACAGCAAAAAGAAGAAGAGCCAATAAATAATGCACTTGCAGAGGCATTGAAGGGATTTAAATTCAAGTAAGATGTGTTAATCAAAAAACATCTTGCAGGAATAACATAAATTGTATAAAATGTACTATTGTAAGAGAAAAGTGTACAACCTAAATACATTTATATCTTGCAAATATAAATAGATAGGTGGTAGCATCGATGAGTGAAACAAAACCATATCGAGTGTTATTGTATTATTTTTATACAAAAATTGAGGATCCCGAAGAATTTGCAGCAAATCATTTAGCTTTTTGTAAGGATTTAAACTTGAAAGGTAGAATTCTTGTTGCTGAAGAGGGGATTAATGGTACTGTATCAGGTACAGTAGAACAAACAGATCAATATATGAATATGATGAAAAATGATCCTCGATTCGATGGGATTGTATTTAAAGTGGATGAAGCAGATGGGCATGCATTTAAAAAAATGCATGTAAGACCAAGAAAAGAGCTTGTAACTTTACGTTTGGAAGATGATATAAATCCAAATGAACTAACTGGAAAATATTATAGTCCAAAAGAGTTTTTTGAAGCGATGCAAGATGAAGATACAATTGTTTTAGATGCTAGAAATGATTATGAATATGATCTCGGTCATTTTAGAGGGGCTATTCGTCCTGATATTGAAACATTTAGAGAACTTCCAGATTGGGTTCGCGAGAATAAAGATCAATTAGCCGGTAAAAAAATATTAACTTATTGTACTGGTGGCATTCGTTGTGAAAAATTCTCTGGCTGGTTAGTTAGAGAAGGCTTTGAAGATGTTGCACAACTTCATGGAGGAATTGTCTCTTATGGGAAAGATCCCGAAGTGAAAGGTGAACTTTGGGATGGACAATGCTATGTATTCGATGAGCGTATTGCGGTTCCAATTAATCACAAAGAACATGTTGTTGTTGGAAAAGATTATTTTACAGGTGAACCATGTGAACGCTATGTAAATTGTGCAAACCCCGAATGTAATCGTCAAATGTTGTGTTCGGAAGAAAATGAACATAAATATTTACGCAGTTGCTCACATGAATGTCGAATACATCCAAGAAACCTTTATATAAAAGAACATGAATTAACAAAAGAAGAAGTGGAAAGCAGACTTCAAAAACTTGAAGAAGAGAAAACAGTAACTTTAGGTTAACGTATTATGAAAAAAAACGCTCAAGTAGTAGTACTTGAGCTATTTTTTTACGAAAATGCCCAAAGTGAATAAATTTTCTTCAATTAATTAAAATACATAATGATTTTCTGTACTTTACATTTTGTTACGAAGCTTTTTTTTCAAAGTAAGAAAGATGGTGTTTCCTTGAAATTAAGTAAAAAACGGTTGATATCTTTTTTAAAAATTGCCTTTCCAATTGCATTATTAGTGCTAATTATTTTTGAATCGAAAAAGATGGTAAAAGATATCGATATAAATTTATTAAAAAATAATATTTCTGAACTTACGCCCTCGAATATCTTATTAATTGTATTATTAGGATTAATAGCAATTATTCCTATGCTGTTTTATGATTTAATCTTATGCAAAATTTTAAAGTTAAATTTGAAAATAAAGGAACTTTTTTCTTATTCCTGGATTGTTAATACATTTTCGAACTTTTTAGGTTTCGGGGGTGTAATTGGTCTAAGTTTACGTTCTTTTTTTTATAAAAAATATTATAAAGAAAAAGATGTTATTTTAAAAAATATCGCTAAAGTGTCAATCTTCTACATTTCAGGAATATCTATTTTATGTTGGTTAGTAGCAATAGGAATATTTAAACCGATTTTTTTAGTGGAATTGAAGTGGCTGAAAATTGCCGTTTGGGCGTTAGCTTTGTATATTCCATTTTTAATAATAAGCTTTCAGTGGAAAAATATAAAAAATGCACAATTTTCTTTTAAAAATAACTATTTGATTGAACTTATGGTTATTTCACTATTTGAATGGATGAGTGCGTTATTGTTTTTTTGGGTAATTGCATTTTTAATTGATATTCCTATAAGTATTGCGCAGCTATTTCCGATTTTTGTTGTCGCATCATGTGCAGGAATAATAAGTATGATTCCCGGTGGACTAGGTTCTTTTGATTTTGTCATTTTAATGGGGTTCGAATTTTATCACATTGAGACTGAAAAAATATTATTAGTATTGTTGCTTTATCGAATTTGTTATTATTTCATCCCGTTTATTGTGGCAATTGGCTTATTTGTAAGATATTTTTGGAGGCAATTGGATGAACAATATAAAAAAATAATTTTTGTCATATCCAAAAATATGAGTCACTGGATACTAACAATATTAGTGTTTTTCTCTGGTATCGTATTATTACTTTCGGCATCTTTACCAGGGGTGCTTGATCGTATTAAGTTTTTAAGAGAGTTTTTATCTTCACCATTAATGGGTTTCTCTCATCAATTAACGATTGTTGCCGGATTTTTATTAATTTTGTTATCAAGAGGAATTGAGTATAGGGTAAGATGGGCATATTACTCTACACTTGTACTTTTAATCTTTGCTTCTTTACTTTGTCTTGTTAAAGGATTTGATTATGAAGAAGCCATTTATTTAGGCTTTGTAGCGATTATGTTGGTTGTTTCAAAGAAAAGGTTCTATCGATTGAATTTTGTTATTACATGGGGTAGAGCTGCTTTTGATTTTATTGTTATCATTTTCTTTACACTGCTATACGTGCTAATCGGTTATAATAACTTACCTGATAGTAAGCTGAAGATTCCCCATTTTATTCGAAAATATGTGATTATCGATGCTAGTGATTTAATTTTGAGTGCAATGACTGGCTTATTGATCGCTGCAATTATTATGTTTATCACTTATTTTTTTATGAGGCCGAGAACTCCAGGTTCCTATCAAATTGATGAAAACAAGGTGAAGGCACATTTGGAAAAGTATGGGGGAACCGTTCTTTCACACTTAGTCTTTTTGCATGATAAAAAAATCTTTTGGAATGAAACAGGTCAAGTAATGATGATGTATGAACAATATGCAGATAAGCTAGTTATTCTGGGTGATCCAATAGGGAAACAAGAAGAATTCTTTCATACCATTGAAGAATTTCATGATTTTGCGGATCTATACGGATACACACCCGCTTACTATCAAGTAACTAATGAATTAATCCCAAAATTACATGAAAACGGGTATGACTTTTTCAAATTAGGAGAAGAAGCTTTTGTGGATTTACAAACTTTTACTCTGTCCGGTAGTAGAATGAAGGCGCTTCGAGCTACAAAAAATAAATTTGGAAAAGAAGGCTATAGCATTCAAGTACTTGAACCCCCATTGACGAAAGAGACTTTACAAGCATTAAAAAACATTTCTGATTTGTGGTTGAATGGAAAGAGGGAGAAAGGTTTTTCACTTGGCTTTTTTGATGAAAATTATTTAGAAACTGCCCCGTTAGCAATTTTAATGGATCCTGAAAAAAATCTTATAGCATTTGTAAGTATTATGCCTGTTTACGATAATCACACAACTTTATCAATTGATTTAATGAGGTATATCCCAAATGTAACATCGGGAACAATGGATTTTATTTTCATTGAGTTATTTGAATGGGCAAAATTAAAAGGGTATAAACGGTTTAATTTAGGAATGGCACCGCTCGCAAATGTGGGATTATCAAAGTATTCATTTATTGGAGAAAAACTAGCGTCCCAAATCTACACTCATGGCAATTTTGTATATCATTTCAAAGGATTAAAAAAGTTTAAAGAAAAATATGCCAGTTCATGGGAACCAAAATATCTAGCCTATAGAAAGAAAACTTCATTGCCTACTACAATGATACAAATTGCCTTACTTATATCAAAAAAACGCCCCAATTCATAAAAGGGGCGTTTTTCTTTAATATTAACTATTTTCTAATTCCTCGACTAGTTGATTCACATATTTCACAGCACTTCTGATTGCGTCAGGTTTTGACATGTCTACACCGGCCTTTTTAATTAATTCAAGCGGTTTTAATGTCCCACCTGCTTTTAATACGTCTAACCAACGTTCAACAGCGGGTTGACCTTCAATCTTAATCATTTTTGCAACCGCTGTTGATACGGTCAAACCGGCGGAATAGGTGTAAGGATAAAGACCCATATAGTAATGAGGCTGACGCATCCACGTTAGGCTTGCACCTTCATCTATCTCAAGTGTATCTCCCCAAAATTTTTGAAGGACCTCCTTCTTTTCCTCGCATAAAGTGGTTGAAGTAATTGGCTTTCCAGCTTCAGCTAACGTATAAATTCTACGTTGGAGTTCACCCTCTAATAAATGTGTCACAAAGTTATGATAGTATGTTCCAAGTAATTGTGAAATGACCCAACGTCTCATCCGTTTGTCATTAGTTTTAGATAAAATATGATCAGCTAATAATAATTCATTCATTGTAGAAGGTGCTTCTATAAAATAAGTAGATGGATCAGTATTGAAAATACGCTGATTTTCCCCCGCAAGATAAAAGTGTCCTGCATGGCCCAACTCATGTGCAAGAACAAAGGCACCTCTCATCGTATCTGTCCATGTAATCAAAATATATGGATGAAGACCATAAGGGGTAGAACAAAACGCACCTGTAGATTTTCCAATATTATCAGCTAGATCAACCCATCTTTCTGATAAAGCAGTTTGCATAATTTGGCTATATTCTGGTCCCATAATCTTTAAAGCTTCAATAATAAGTTTGGATGCTTCTTCAAATGTAGTAGAAGGATTATATTCAGGATCGAGTGGCGCTTTTAAATCACAGAACATCATTTTATCCAAACCTAATTCGCGTTTTTTTAATTTTGCGTAACGCTGCATGATCGGCGACAATTCTTTTTGCAGAACATCCAGTTGGTTATGGTACATTTCTAATGTTACATTTTGTGGGTGTAATAACATTTCTGTAACTGTATCAAAGTTACGTAATTTCGCTAAGGCGACCTGTTTTGTTATTTCTGTTGCATATGTAGCAGCAAACGTATTTTTATATTGACTTAATGTATGCGTAAAGGTTTCATATGCTTTTCTACGTAAATCTGTGTTAGGTGATAGCTCATAACGATCTTCATACAGGGCAAAGGACATCGGCAATGAATTTCCTTCATTATCAATTAGTGAATCAAATTGCATATCAGACGATTTACTCCGTTGATAAATCATATATGGTGCATCATGAACTTCACTTAATGCAGCTAAAGTTTCTTCAATTTCTGGTGATAATGTATGTGGCTTTTTATCGATAATGTCTTGTAAGTAGTTTCTAAATACTTCTAATCTTGGTTCCTCAGCGATAAATTGTTGAATTGTTCCCTCGGGTAATGAAAGGATTTCAGATTCTAAAAATGCTAAAGAACTACCTAAAGTAGCCATTGCTCCAGCGATTCGTGAAGAATTACCTTGATTTACTGGATTTGTTCCATCTTCTGAGGATCGTAAATTTGCATAGGTTTCTAAATGGATGAATGTTGTGTAAAGTGCTTCATAAGCTGTTAGACAGTTAAACAATGATGAATGATTATTTAACTGACCTTTATATTTGCGTACGGAATCAAGATTCTGTTGTAAAGCTTCAAGTTCCGCTTGCCATGCTTCATCACTCGCATAAAGATCCTCTATTTTCCATCTCATTTCTTCAGGAACTTCCGAACGAGTCAATCTTTTCTCAGCTATTTTTTCCATTTTCTATTCTCCCTTTGAATAAATCATCTATTTCGTTTCACTAATCATTTTCATTATATATGAATGTTTGGACTTTTTGTATAATTCAATCGATTTTTTTGCAAGAATGAAGGATATATTTTCTATTAATAAAATTAGTCCATTTTCATAAACTAACATCGTTCAGTTCGAACAAGAGTCAAATTACACCAAAAAAGGGGTTATGAATAATGACGGTAATTAATAATATTAAGCAAACCATTTCAGGATTGAAAAGTGCCCAAGCTAATTTAGAAAGCTTTTCGTTAGCGACAGATAATAAACAAGCTAAACAATTGTATCAATCATGTGCTCAACAAACTCAATCAATTATTGACACACTAACACCAAGAATGAATGAAGTGGAACAAGAAGAACCACAATATAAACAACAATAAGAATATATATTAAAGGATGATATGCATTTATATCATCCTTTTCTAAAAGGGGTCAGGAAAATGACAATTGCTTCCGATATAAAAAATTGTATTGCGAGTCTTAATGGAGCAAAAAGCAATTTAAGTCGCTTTGCATTAATGAGTACAGATGAAAAGGCACAAAAGGTTTTTCACGAAAGTATGTTGGAAACGGATGAAATCATTACAGATTTACAAAATAGACTGGTTATTCTTGAACGGGAAGAACCTCAATATAAAAGTTAAAGGGAGGAGGAGAATTGATGGGACCGAATTGGCTTGAAGTTATTTTACGATCAATTATTACTTTAATCGTTTTATTCGTTTTAACCAAATTGTTAGGAAGAAAACAAATTAGTCAATTGTCCCTTTTCGAATATATTACTGGGATTGTGGTTGGCGGTATTGGGGCGGAGATTTCTACCGGTGTTGGACAAAGCTTTCTTAACGGAATATATAGTTTATTTATTTGGACATTAATTCCTATATTATTAACTTATCTTTCTTTAAAGAGTAAAAAGGTTCGAGATTTTCTAGATGGTACCCCAGTTGTCGTAATTAAGGATGGGAAAATACAGGAGGATAGCTTAACGAAAGAAAAGCATACGGTTGATGACTTGGTTTCACTTTTAAGAAAGAAAAATGCTTTTAATGTAGCTGATGTGGAGTTCGCGGTTCTTGAACCGAGCGGAGAGTTGAATGTATTATTAAAAAAAGAGAAACAACCAATCACTCCAAAGGATGTCCAATTGCAAGTCGCTCCAGAAAAAGAGCCAAAAACCGTCATTTCTGAAGGAATGATATTGGATGAAGCGCTTGGATTTACTGGCTATAATCGTTCGTGGTTAAAAACTGAATTGGAAAAGTTAAATGTTGCTCTTGATAATGTTTTTCTTGGGCAAGTTGATTCCTATGGAAAATTAACTGTGGATATTTATGATGATAAAATTCAACTTCCCAATTCACAAGAGAGAACATTATTATTAGCGACTTTAAAAAAATGCCAAGCAGATCTTGAATTATTTACTTTAGCTACTGAATCAAAATCTGCCAGTGAAATGTATCAAAATAATGCACAAAGGTTGGAAGTTTTGGTAGAGAAATTGAAACCATTCCTTATAGAATAAAAAGTATTTGTTTAATTAAGAAAATCGTTGATTAGCTTAACATAGGACTCTTTCGGATAACTGTTGTAAAGACCCATTCCCATTCTAACTGGATCACCAAAGAAAAATCGTTCAAACTGAGTTTGTCTGGTTCCGAAACTACTCATGCATAAATCCCAGGCGAGTCGAAAAAGTTTTACTCGATCAGTCGCATTAACGTTTGTAGCCTGTAAATAATTTTCAAGATAAGAGGATATCGGTGATTGGAACTGTTCTTCAGTTGGGAGGAGAATCATTCCGCTGCCACCTAAAAGCTGTATAATTTCAATTAATCGGGGGTAAATTCTAGGATAATAATAGATGGCAACATTTAATGGTTTGTAATCGGGGACCATTGTATTAAAATGATCAAGAGTTGAATGAAATCGAGACGAGAGATGTAAAGACTTCATTATTTCGAGAGTAGATATAACCTCACTAAGTTTGTCTTTTACGTGCTGATATTCAATAATATTAATGGAATGTACAATGGTCTCTGCCAATCCAAGAATAAATTCTGTTTTTACAATCATTCTTGTAATTGCTTGAAACAAAAGCATTGTATTAAACTTAGTTTCCGAAAACATATTACATGCAATTTCTAAATTTTTATATAGAAAGACGCGTTCCCACGGGACTAGAACCTCATCGAAAACAACAATTGAATCCATTTCCTCAAATTTTGAACCTAACGGATAGTCAAAATTAGACTCTCCATTTACGAAAGATTCTCTGCAAATAAATTTTAAACCAGGTGTATTTGAAGGGATGGAAAAGGCGTATACATAAGCATCTTCAATAAAGTTTCCTCCAGAAGGAAGCACCAATACTTCATCGGTTATACCGCCTTGGGTAGCTAAAAGTCTCGCACCTTTTACGATGATTCCATCACTTGTTTCACGAATGACTTTAGCTGCAATAATTTTATCGGAATCTTCATAATAGCCGATGGAACGATTCACCTGCGGATTAATAAATGTGTGAGTAAAGGAGAGGTCATTTTCCATTGCCATTTTATAAATGTTAAAAATATTTTTATCATAATTCTTTTTATCTTCATGAAATATAGAATTAGCAACACCTAAAGCCATAATACCTGTGTTAACATAATCCGGTGAACGCCCTAATAAACCTAAATTTGATTGTGCCCATTCCTTTGTTGCCACAAATCTACGTTCTAAATCTTTTTTGGTTTTTGGTTGTTTAAATGCAAAATTCACTTCAGAATTTGTTATGTGAGATGTAAAGGTAAAAGTTTCCTTATTAGCATTTGAAAGATCATATAATGCCGCTTTACTTTTTAATACTCCTTTAAAAGCAGGATGTTGCGATATTTTTCCATCTATCTTTTTTCCATCTATCCACACTTCATTATTTAAGTTGTCTATTCTGGATATATAATCCTTTCCTAAAACAGTCAAAATGATCACCTCACAAAATTATTGTCACTAACATAAATATATGCAAAAGATTAAGTGGGACAATCAATAAAAATTTTAAGTCTAAATAAAAAAAGGAATCAAACTACTGTTTGATTCCCTTTATTTCAAAGTATTATTTATATAATTGTTCTAGTTGCTTTTGAATATCATTATTTTCCAAGTATTCATCGTAGGACATCACTTTATCTAACATCCCATTAGGCGTTAGCTCGATGATACGATTTGCAATCGTTTGTATGAACTGATGATCGTGTGACGCAAAAATCATTGATCCTTTGAAGCGAATCAATCCGTTATTGACCGCTGTAATTGATTCCAAATCTAAATGGTTGGTTGGTTCATCTAATAGAAGAACATTTGCACCGCTTAGCATCATTTTTGAAAGCATACAACGAACCTTTTCTCCTCCAGATAATACATTTGCTTTTTTTAATACCTCTTCACCAGAGAAAAGCATTCTCCCTAAAAATCCTCTTAAAAAGCTTTCACTTTGATCATTCGGGGAGTATTGACGCAACCAATCAACAAGATTTAAGTCACCATTTTCAAAGTAACTTGAATTGTCTTTTGGGAAATAGGATTGCGACGTTGTCACACCCCATTTATATGAACCGCTATCTGGTTCCATTTCACCAGCCAAAATCTTAAATAGAGTAGTTTTGGCTACTTCATTTTGACCTACGAGTGCTATTTTGTCATCTTTATTCATTATGAAGCTAACGTTATCAAGAACTTTAACCCCATCAATTGTTTTTGTTAACCCTTCTACACGGAGTAAATCGTTTCCAATTTCACGTTCCGGTGTAAAGTGGACATATGGGTATTTTCTAGATGATGGTTTAATATCATCTAATGAAATTTTGTCTAGCAACTTTTTACGAGAAGTTGCCTGTTTAGATTTTGAGGCATTGGCACTAAATCTTGCAATAAAACCTTGTAATTCCTTAATCTTTTCTTCTTTTTTCTTATTGGACTCTTGCGCCAATTTTTGGGCAAGCTGACTTGATTCATACCAAAAATCATAATTCCCCACATACAATTGAATTTTTCCAAAGTCTAAATCTGCAATATGTGTACATACTTTATTTAAGAAATGTCTGTCATGAGAGACAACAATAACGGTATTTTCAAAGTTTATTAGAAATTCCTCTAGCCATTGAATAGCTTTTAAATCAAGATGGTTTGTAGGTTCATCGAGTAAAAGAATATCTGGTTTTCCAAAAAGTGCTTGAGCTAGTAACACTTTTACCTTTTCAGCTCCAGTTAGTTCTGCCATCTTTTTTGTATGAAGTTCTTCTTCAATACCAAGCCCCTTAAGTAAAATTGCTGCTTCCGATTCAGCTTCCCAACCATTTAACTCAGCAAATTCACCTTCGAGTTCAGCAGCTCTCATCCCATCCTCATCTGAAAAATCAGCTTTCATATAGATGGCATCCTTTTCCTGCATGACTTCAAATAAACGAGTATGTCCCATAATTACAACTTTTAGAACTTCTTCCTCTTCAAATTCAAAGTGGTTTTGTTTTAAAACAGCTAGTCTTTCACCAGGTGTAAGATGAACATCACCTGTTTGTGCATCTAATTCACCGGAAAGAATTTTTAAGAAGGTGGATTTACCTGCTCCGTTTGCACCGATTAATCCATAACAGTTACCTGGTGTAAATTTAATATTAATATCTTCAAAAAGTTTACGTTCACCAAATCGTAAGCCAACATTGTTAACAGTAATCAAAGACAAATACCTCCAAAACAATAATATCTAATTGATTATAACATGACTTGAGCGAAAAGGGGAAAGTACACTGCATAACAACTATTCAAATTATAAATTCTCGTTTTGTTGTTTTATTTCATCTCCTGTAAGAATTGTATTCGCTTCTTCTAAGTTTTTATGTTCTTCAACTGATCCACCCGGATAATATGGTTTTTGATTGACATTACTCATCGCGGTATTTATTGTAATCTTTTTCGTTTTTGGTGTATCGGTTACTCTTTTCTCATCACCTTGATTTGTCATCTGTATCAACTCCTTGTAGGTTTCAAAATTAATCTATCTAAGTATTATTTCAAAATACACATGAAAATAATCCTTTGTGGTAAATATAGTAATAAATATTACATTTTGGAGGATAGATTAATGTCAAATGAACAAGTAGGTATGCCGCAATTTCCCAAGCCCATTTGGAAAGAGGAGGTTGAAATACCAATTTTTTCAGCTTTAGTCGAAGATATTGAAGTAGATGTTGCAATTGTTGGTGGCGGGATTACTGGAATCACCACTGCCTATTTGCTAACGAAAAAAGGGTACAAAGTAGCAATCATTGAGGCTGGTGAGCTTTTAAATGGTACAACTGCACATACGACTGCAAAAATCACGGCACAACATGGTTTAATCTATGATGAACTAATTAGAAATAATGGAAAAGAACAAGCTAAATTATATTATGAAGCAAATGAAGAAGCATTAAAATTTATTAAAACTACGATTGAAGAGCTCCAAATTGACTGCGATTTTAGTCAAGAGGATGCTTATATATATACAAATAGTGAAGATTATATTAGTAAATTAGAAGCTGAAGCTACTGCCTATAGGGAACTAGGCATTAATGGCGAAATGATCAATAATATCCCAGTAGATATTCCGGTAAAAGCGGCTCTAATTATGAGGAATCAAGCACAATTTCATCCGTTAAAATATTTAAAAATCTTAATTGAATATATACAAAAAGAGGGAGGGCTAATCTTTGAAAAAACGACAGCAACGGATGTCGATTATTCAGATCAACCAATTGTTATAACAAAAGAAGGGTTAAATGTAGCGTGTAAATTTGTCTGTGCTTGTTCACATTTTCCGTTTTATGATGGCCTTGGTTTTTATCCGACCCGAATGTATGCAGAGAGATCCTATTTAATAGCGGTAAAAACGAATAAGGATGTTCCGGGTGGAATGTATATTAATGCAGAACAGCCGACAAGATCCTTCCGAACAATGACGTTGAACGGGGAAAAGGTATTATTGGTCGGTGGTGAAAATCACAAAACCGGACAAGGGATACCGACTATTCTTCATTATGAGGCTTTAGAAGAGTTTGCAAAAAATGAGTTTGGAATGAATGAATTCTTATTCAGATGGTCTGCTCAAGATTTAACGACATTGGACAAGATTCCATACATTGGACGGATTACGAATAATCATGATCAAGTACTTGTAGCGACAGGATTTAGAAAATGGGGTATGACAAACAGTACAGTTTCGGCCATTTTACTAGCCGATATTATTTCGGACACTGAAAATAAATATGAAGATCTATTCTCACCATCAAGATTCAATGCAAACCCAAGTGTAAAAGAATTTATCACGACGAATCTCGATGTGGCCAAACATTTAATAGAAGGTAAATTGGAGTACCCTCTTCGAGACATTAATGATTTAGCTAATGATGAAGGATCAGTTGTCAATGTAAACGGTAAACGGGCAGGGGCGTACAAAGATGCTGACGGTAAAGTTTATGTAGTCGATACGACATGTACACATTTAGGGTGTGAAATTGAGTGGAATTCCGGTGATCGGACATGGGACTGTCCTTGTCACGGTTCACGATTTTCAATTGTTGGAGATGTAATCGAGGGACCTGCGGAAACACCTTTGGGAAAAGTTGACTTAGATTAAGCAAGAATACCACCTAATAGAGGTGGTTCTTCTATTGTAATAAATTAATGAAACTAAAGAAGGAATCATTGCGTAAAGATAGTAGAAAATAATTATTCATTATGAAAGAAGGTTTCCCAATGAGTGAAAAAGGCTGTATAAAATGTGGAAGTACGGATGCAGGTAAAAAGGAAGTGGCCATGACAGGAACAGGTCTTTCGAAAATGTTTGATATCCAAAATAACCAATTTATCGTTGTTTACTGTAAAAACTGTGGATACTCGGAATTTTACAATAAACAATCTTCGACTGCTTCGAATGTGTTAGACTTCTTTTTTGGGGGCTAATGAAAAAAGGAGTTTCCTTTTTAACAGCTAAGGAAACTCCACTTACCTATCGGTTATTTTCGGACCAGTCTGAGAATAACCCACTGCCATTACACCCCGGGCAATCAAAAACATTTGTTACGTAAAATTCACTAAGTGCAAGAGAATTAATCCCCTTTCCATAACAATCAGGGCATATTCCTTTAGACTCCATCTTTGCAATTTTTTCTTCATATCTATTTGCTTTCCACTCTTGAAATGTATTGAATAGTCCCAACATATCCATCCCTTCCTTTTATATTTAGGATGGATAGGATTTGGGAAAATTATACGTCTATATATTAAAGCCTAAGCTCTATTAATGGTTTGGTGTATTTTTTAATTAAATAACTTCCAAGAGTTAGACAAAGGACAAATGAAAAGATGAAAAGCAAGAAATAATTTTGCGAAATTGATTCAAGTGTTTCGTCTGAAACTGCAGTTTCAATAATCTTAATGATAAAACCATGTAATAAATATATATAAAGTGTCCGCTGTCCGATAATCGTTAATTTTGATCCGGTCGCTGGTACGAGTGCAAAAAATCCAAAAATAACTATTAATGTTAACAAGTATTGGAGCATACGGAAAAGCCCATCAAACCATTCAACATTGCCCATATCTGCGTAAGAGGAGGAACCAAGCAACCATGGAACCGCATCTTTAGGAAAGGACAAACCAAATAGCAGAAAAGTCGACAGTATTATTAAAACTCCTATTACCGCTGAAAATTTCATGTTCTTTATCCAATTTATATGCTTTTGTTCAATTAAGAACCCCAATAGAAAATATGGGAAAAAGACAAAGGTCCTTGAAAGACTTAAATAGTTCCCGACGTGATCCACATATCCTATGGCGATTCCTATTGCGACAGCAAGCAAAAAGGCCAATCCATTTTAACTTAGCAAAGGCATATATGAGCACATTCCAACAAAATAAACTCAATAAAAACCATAAAGTCCAATGTGGCTGAAGAAAATCAATAGTCAGAGATTTTTCGTCTCCGCTGATAAAGTAAAAAAATGAATAGATTGCTTGAAAAATTAAATAGGGTAATAATATTTTTTTTACAGATTTAATTAGGTACCCTTTTTTACGATATCCTTTCGCAAAATAGCCAGATATTAAAATGAAGGCAGGCATGTGAAAGAGAAAAATAACTGTATACAAAGTGAAAAGAATATCATCATTTCCTTTTAAAGGACTAATAACGTGTCCGAATACAACTAAGAAAATAAGGATTAACTTTGCATTATCAAAATAAAGACTTCTCTTCGAAGAAGAAGCCATGCTAACACCTCCGAAATTTACTATGTTAAAAAATATTCTAATGTTTAATTCTTAATTTATCTTTAAAATATATAAACTTTAATTTGAAAGTCCCTACATTGAGAAATCAACCTTTCTATAAGCAAATTTTATCATTTATATACCACAATTCAGTTACGCTAATCTAAAATCTAGATTAAAAAATATTATTGTATGATTATTTTTTTTACAAAAAGATTACATGTCTCCAAGTTTGTAAATTTAATAATCTTTCTTTCACGTGAACAAATATAGTAAAATATAGTATAAAAATAATGATAGATACCAAAAGAAAGAAGGTTTTTGGAACTAATGACTTTTCCATTAATCATTGCAGAAAAGCCAGATCAAGGGATGAAACTTGCCGCCCCATTTCCTCATAAGAAATTGAAAGGCTACATCGAAATTTCTCCAAATCAAACATTTCCACATGGTGCTTATTTAACTTGGGCAGTTGGTCATTTATGTGAACTTATTCCTCCGGAAGAATATAACCCACAATGGAAGAGGTGGTCACTTGATACACTACCGATTCTTCCAGAATCCTTTCAATATAAAGTGAAAAAGGACAAGTGGAATCAGTTTACGATTATAAAAAATTTATTAAAAAACCCGGACATTGACGAAGTGATCATGGCGGGAGATGCGGAACGTGAAGGGGAAGCAATCATTCGGATTATTTTAAAGCAATGTCATAATCGAAAGCCGATGAAAAGATTATGGATTTCCTCCCTCACTGAAAAGTCAGTTGTAAATGGTTTTCACCATTTACTAAATGAAGAAGAAACCAGATCCATTTATTATGAGGCAATGAGTCGCGCATGTGCAGATTGGCTTATTGGCATGAATGCATCGAGGGCCTATACATTATTGCTACAGAGAAAAGGGATTCGGGATGTATTTTCAACCGGGCGCGTTCAAACACCAACGCTAGCTTTAATCGTTAAAAGGGAAAAAGAAATCGAAAATTTTAAGAGTGAACCGTTTTGGGAGGTCAAGGCTGTTTTTCAAATGGCAAATAAAAAGTATGAAGGGATTTGGCATATAAATTCTGAAACGAGATTAGAAGAAGAAAAGAAGGCAATGGCAATCGCAAACTTTTGTAAAGGAAAGCCTGCCCGGATTGATGAAATTGAAAAGGAAAGAAAAGAATTTCAACCACCATTATTATTCAATTTGTCATCATTGCAAGCAACTGCTAATAAAATATTTAAGTTTTCACCGAAGAAAACATTAGATATTGCTCAAAAATTATATGTAAAAGGAATTATTTCTTATCCAAGATCTGATTCAAGCTATGTTACAAAAGAAGAAGCCGCATTATTCCCTGAAATATTAAATCAAATTAGCAAAATTCAATTATATGAAGAATTTTTCCCGCTTTCTATTCAATCGATTATGAATAATAAAAGATTCGTAAATGAAAAGAAAGTAACGGATCACTATGCAATTATCCCTACAGAACAGGTGGTCAATCCATTAACCTTAGCGAAGGATGAAGAAAAAATTTATGATTTAATTGTTAGGAGATTAATTGCTGCTCATTATGAAAAGAGTATTTTTGACTACACTACCGTCCATACAATGGTAGATGAGCGGGCAACATTCATTTCTAAAGGCAAACAAATGATACAGGAGGGTTGGAGAAAGATCATATACCAAATGGAAGAAACAAAAGAGGAGAAAGAGCAAGTTCTTCCTGATTTAAATAAGGATGAAATCGGTGTTGTTTCCAAGGTAACGGTCAAAGAGGGGAAGACACAACCTCCTAAGCGCTATACTGAAGGACAACTAATCACATTAATGAAAACAGCTGGTAAGTTTATTGAAGATAGCCAAATGCAGAGTATTTTAAGAAGAACGGAAGGTTTAGGAACTGAAGCAACTCGTGCTGGAATTATTTCTGTTTTAAAAGACCGAAAGTATATCGAAGTAACAAAAAATGTAGTATGTCCCACTAAAAAAGGAATTTTGTTAATTGAGAGTATTGGAAATAGTATTCTTTCTTCTCCGGAAATGACAGCTAAATGGGAGCAAAGACTTCATGAAATAGGGGAGGGAAAGGCATCACCGAATGTTTTTTTAGAACATGCAAAGAAGTTGTCAGTAAAGTTAATTGATGATGCGAAAATTGCTGAAACAAAATGGGCATTTCCCGCAGATCTTCTTGAAGAAATTTCAGCTAATACGAATACAGGCAAAAAGGGGAAAAGAGTAAAAGCTAGGCTTGGAAAATGTAAAAAATGTGATGGAATGATAATTGAAAAAGGTAATTTTTATGGTTGTACAAATTATCAAAAGACTAAATGTAATTTCACCATTTCTAAGAAAATTTTCGGGAAGACGATTTCTCAGAAAAATGTTTCGAAACTATTAAAAGAAGGAAAAACCGATTTGATAAAAGGGTTTAAAAAAGATGAGAAAACATTTGATGGGTATTTAGATTGGAATAAAGATAAACAAATAATCCAATTTGAATCGGTGTATGTAAAAAAATAGTGGAGCGGTGTTTATTGAACCGCTCCACTATTTTTTATTTATCTATTCTTCTGTTATTCAACTTTTTTTGAAAGGCAGTGCTCGCATTCTAAAATATACGATTCCGCTTGGTCTTCTACATTTTCACCGCATTCCGGACAAATCTTTTTTGAAAGATTAAGAAAAAACTCCACTGGATTTTGTAACATATGAATCCCTCCAAAATAATTAATTTAAAATAATGAAAACATAAAATATTTTTTATATTTTAACACTAATATAATACAGTTGTAAATAATATATTCTGTTATGATACAGTTTATGTTGAAATGGATATAATAGTGCATAGACAAAAGGCTATTTTCTGCATTGAAAAAAAATTGTTTAGAAATATTTTTATTACTTTTGCATCCAGGAAACTTTATTTAACTAGCGCATATAATTTTACAACATATACAAATGAGGGGGTTAAACATGAATAAAATTTTATTTTATACAATTCTTTGTGAGAAAATTGGTCTGTTATCAAAAGATGAAACAACAAAAATTTTAAAAAACAATTCAATTAATATATTGGAACAACATTGTAAAAAAGAAAATCCGAATTAAAATGGAAAAACATTTGACTAATTAAATTGTTTGCAGTATTTTTGCATTAAGGAAACATTTTTTCATTTAAATGTTTGGTTATTTTTTTTTTTTTTTTTTGATGTAAGAGTTGCGTAAGGGAAAAAAAGTGTCGTAAACGAAAAGAGGGGATATTACTCAAAACTGTCAGCTTAACATGAATTTATCTACTTAGGAAAAGAGGGGGAAAAATGAAGAAAAACAAATTATCATTTTTGGGGTTATTTATCGTTGTTTTCTTACTTTCAGCTTGCACGAAAGCCCCAATAAATAGTACACCGCTAGATGGGAAGATCAAGGTAACGACGACGATAGGGATGATAAAAGACATAGTTGATCACGTAGGGGGAAACCATGTCAAAACAATTGGATTAATGAAAACAGGCGTTGATCCACACTTATATAAAGCATCTCAAGGTGACATAAAAAAATTAGAGGATGCGGATATGATTTTTTATAATGGGCTGCATCTTGAAGGGAAAATGGTAGATATCTTTGAGAAATTGGCAAAGAAGAAGGCGACTGTACCTGTTTCTAAAAACATTCCCGAATCAGATTTACGATCATGGGATGATGGGACAGAAGGACATGATCCCCATATTTGGTTTAATGTAAAGCATTGGATATCTGCGACAGCAACTGTTCGCGATGAATTAATAAAATTTGATCCAAAGAATAAAGAGAATTATGTGAAAAATGCTAATGATTATATTGAGAAATTAAAGGAGCTTGATCAATATACAACTGAAAAAATTGCAAGTATCCCGAAAGAATCTAGAGTATTAGTTACAGCGCATGATGCGTTTGGCTATTTCGGGGACGCCTATGACATAAAAGTTTTGGGCTTACAAGGTATTAGTACTGCCTCTGAATATGGTGCAAAAGATGTTAGCCAGTTACGTGATTTTCTTGTTGATAATAAGATTAAAGCTGTTTTTGTAGAATCAAGTGTTCCAAAAAAAGCGATAAATGCAGTTGTCGAAGGTGCAAGGAAAAAAGGTCATGAAGTGAAAATTGGCGGTGAACTTTATTCAGATGCAATGGGAAAAGAAGGAACAGATGAAGGTACGTATATAGGAATGGTTAAACATAATGTCGATACGATTGTTAATGCACTGAATTAAAGGAGGTAAAAAAGATGATTTCACCGTTAAGTATAAATAAATTAACTGTAGCCTATCAAAAGAATCCTGTATTAAAAAATATTTCTTTCACTATTCCCGAAGGAAATTTAATTGGCATTATTGGGCCGAATGGAGCCGGGAAATCCACATTAATTAAAGCAATATTAGAATTGATTCCTTCTATTGCTGGTGAGGTTTCTATTTATGGAAAAACATATAAAGAAATGCGAAAAATCGTTGGTTATGTTCCCCAACGCGAATCAGTCGACTGGGATTTCCCTACCAATGCTTTAGATGTTGTGATGATGGGAAGATACGGCCATCTTGGATGGATTAAACGACCCCGTGCAAAAGATAGGCAAATAGCTATGAATTGTTTAGAAAAGGTAGGAATGGAAGGCTATGCACAAAGACAAATAAGTCAATTATCGGGAGGACAACAACAGAGAATTTTTTTAGCCAGAGCTCTAGCACAAGATGCGAAAATTTATTTTATGGATGAACCATTTGTTGGGGTAGATGCGGCAACTGAGAAGGCGATAATCACTCTTTTAAATGATTTAAAAAGACAAGGAAAAACAGTATTGGTTGTACATCATGATTTAAATACAGTGAAAGAATATTTTGACTGGACGATCTTGTTAAATGTTCATTTAATTGGAGTTGGGCCGACGGAAAAGCTTTTTACGAAGGAAAATCTTCAAAAAACATATGGTGGAAAATTAACGATGCTTGATTCCAATTCATCACCGTTAATTATAAGTTGAGGTGCATCAGATGAATATAATTGCTTTGTTACAAGACCCAAACACACTTTGGATATTAGTAAGCTCAATTCTACTTGGAATAAGTAGTGGAGTGATTGGATGTTTTGCGTATTTGAGAAAACAATCTTTAATGGGTGATGCGTTATCACATGCGGCATTACCGGGAGTGTGCTTCGCTTTTATCCTAACTGGTACAAAATCTATCTTTTACTTTTTAATTGGTGCGATTATAGCTGGAATTATTGCCACCATTTCAATCGGCTACATTACAAGGAAAACACGTATTAAACAGGATTCCGCATTAGGAATTGTCCTTACCGTATTTTTCGGGGTTGGTATTGTATTATTAACTCAAATTCAACATAGTGCAAGTGGGAATCAAAGTGGATTAGATAAATTTTTGTTTGGTCAGGCGGCATCCATGGTACAATCTGATGTTTACACAATGGCTGGCATAGGTCTTTTCGTAATTGCCATATGTACTCTCTTTTTTAAAGAATTTAAACTGCTTTCTTTTGATTCCGGTTTTGCTAAAGGGATTGGTCTCCCAATCACTTTGCTTGATCAATTAATAATGATTCTTATGGTAATTGCTGTTGTGATTGGAATACAAGCTGTTGGAGTAGTATTAATGGCAGCCCTACTCATTACACCGGCGGTATCAGCTCGTTATTGGACTGAAAAATTACATGTAATGGTGATGCTTTCAGGCTTATTTGGTGCAATTAGTGGTTTGATGGGAACTATCTTGAGTACACAGGTGAATAATTTACCGACTGGGCCACTAATTGTTTTAGCAGCTACATGTATTTTTGTTCTATCCGTTGTAATTGCACCAACACGAGGAGTGATCGCAAAGATTGTCGGTCGAAAGAAATCAAAAAATGCGTTTTTGAAACAACATATAAAGCAAAGTGTAAAGGATGGAAATGTGATATGAATCATTTTTGGATTATCTTAATTGGAGCATTAGTTGCATCATCTTGTAGCATTGTTGGCTGTTTTCTTGTTTTAAGGAAAATGTCGATGATTGGGGATGCTATAAGTCATGCAATCTTGCCAGGGATAGTCATTGCCTTTCTCCTATCCGGAACAAGGGACTCCATCGTAATGATCGTGGGGGCAACTTGTATCGGTTTAATTACAGTCTTTTTAATCCAAATGTTCCAAAATAGCGGCGTACAGTCGGATGCATCGATTGGGGTTGTCTTTACCGCACTCTTTGCCGTAGGTGTTGTATTAATAAGCCTTTTCACTAGACAGGTTGATCTGGATTTAGATTGTGTATTATATGGTGAAATTGCTTATGCCCCATGGGATACGTTGGATATTGGAGGAATGAATTTAGGACCAAAAGCGGTTTGGGGAGTTGAAAGTATTTTTATTGTAAATATTCTTGTCATTAGTTTATTTTATAAGCAATTTAAACTTTGTTCGTTCGATTCTGCTATGGCGGCGGCGTTAGGAATACCTGTAGCGTTTTTCCATTACTTATTAATGAGTCTTGTATCCATCACTACAGTATCTTCTTTCGAAAGTGTTGGAGCAATACTTGTTGTTGGAATGATTATTGTTCCAGCAGCCACTGCATATTTACTAACGGATAAACTGAATCGAATGATCATTTATAGTATGATTATTGGTATACTCTGTTCTAGTATTGGGTATTATGTAGCATATTTATTAGATGCATCAATCGCAGGATGTATGATCATGATTGCTGGTTTACTATTTTTTATTACCCTATTTCTTTCGCCAAAGCATGGTGTTCTTTTGAAAAAATGGAAACAGCATAAAATTGCCGTGTAAATATTTTTAAACTTCCCGTAACTTTTTAAAGATAATAAACGTTTATTAGTTAGAGGTTCAAAAGGAGTGATCACTTTGAAAACCAAGCTTGGTTATGAATCGATGAATAAACAATTGCAATTAATAAATTGGTATCCTGCTTTGAAGAGGTATTGCCGGAGTATAACGAGAAGTGAGTGGGATGGAGATGACCTTGCCCAAGAAACAATGATAAAAATGTATCGTTCATATGTTGGGAAAGACTGTAATAGTAATAAAATTAGTCTTGCCCTCCTTTATAAAATCGCACATAATCATTGGATTGACCAACTAAGGAAAACAAAAGAAACGACCGCTACACATAAGGAACTATCCTATGAGCCAATGAAAGGTCTGGCTGATTTATATTCAAATATTGAAAAACTGGTAAATCATTTGACGCCCAAACAAACCATCATATTTCTTCTAAAAGATGTATTTGAATATAGTTTAGCCGATATTTCTGCCCAATTAGCTATGTCGGAAGGTTCTATAAAGGCGTCTCTATTTAGAAGTAGAAACCGGTTGAAATCCATTGAAATAAAAGAAGAATCCGAAAATCATTCATTAATAACTGATGTTAAGGATCAAATGTTTCATCAAACGATACTCGAAGCGATAAGACAAGAAAATCCATCTTTATTAATTAAACAGTTCTATGAGATAAAAATGAAGGAAACAGGTTCAGTTTCGTCACCATCTTCACACTTCACACCGCAATGCCTCCATTTACAAGCAGCATAATAGGAGGAAGCAAAAATGAATGCAATTCCATATGTAATTGAACAATCATCACATGGGGAAAGATCATACGATATTTATTCTAGATTATTAAAAGACCGAATTATTATGATTAGTGACGAAATAAATGATACAGTTGCTAATAGTGTTGTCGCTCAATTGCTTTTTCTGGCAGCTGATGATCAAGAAAAGGATATTTCACTATATATTAATAGTCCTGGTGGTTCAACCTCGGCCGGTTTTGCCATCTTAGATACGATGCAATACATCAAACCAGATATTCAGACGATTTGTATTGGAATGGCTGCATCATTTGGAGCGATGTTGCTTTTAGCAGGGACTAAGGGTAAGCGTTTTGCGCTACCAAATAGTGAAATTATGATTCATCAACCATTAGGTGGTGTGCGTGGTCAAGCAACGGATTTAGAAATTTCTGCAAAAAGAATTTTAAAACTTAAAGATCGTTTGAACCATATGATTGCCGAACGGACAGGACAATCGGTTGATAAAGTCGCACATGATACAGACCGGGACTACTTTATGTCAGCTGAAGAAGCTAAAGATTATGGGATAATTGATAAAATTATTTACGAAAGATAAGAAAAAAAGGAGGACACAGTCGTTATGTGTGCTCCTTTTTAATGTACCTTTTAGACTTATTAAAAAATTTAATTGACCAATTCTTTTCGATTGTGTTATTGTATTAACAATTCAAATTACTTTAGTTTATTAGAGTGATAATATAATAAAGAGTATTAGGAAGTGAGTTAATATGTTGTTACCAATTGGGAGTCAAGATGATTTTGGAAAAACGGTTGCAAATAGAAATTACGTCTTTGAAGCATTCCGAAAGGTTACTACATTCAGAGGGTATGAGGAAATTTCTACCCCAGTTGTTGAATATGCGAGTATATTTACAAACCAGCATGTAGGAATGCCACTTCAAAGTTTAATGAAATGGTTTAATAACGAAGGAGAAATAGAGGTATTACGTCCGGACTGGACGACGGCCATTGCAAGGGCATTAACAAACCACAGTAAGTCCCATGAAAAATGGGCTTATCAGGGTTCGATATTCAGAAATAATAAACTCGGTGTGGAAAGTCGTCAGGTTGGAATTGAAGTTATCAATTTCCCTAATTTTCATGGGGAAAGTGAATGCTTATTAATGGCAAGAAACTTTCTTGAGGAATTAGCCATTAACCACTACGTAATTGAATTAGGACATACTGGTATTTTTGAGTATTTCATAAACCAACTTAATTTAAGTAATGAAGAATTAAAAGCACTACAAATCGCTATGCATGATAAAAGAAAAGACAGAGTTCATCAACTAGCGGAACAAAACGGTAAAGAACATATTGCTTCAGAATTAGTGGTTTTAATCGATGCTTTTGGACCATCTGAAGAGGTACTGAATGAATATGAGATACGATGGAGAAATTACCCTATTCTTCTGAAAATCGTTCATCATTTAAAAAAGTTAGCAAAATTATTAAATGAATCGAGCAAGGTACCCGTAATCGTTGATTTAGGAATGGTAAAAAAATTGCCGTATTATTCAGGAATTATATTTAGGGGATTTTTAGAGAAAAATGGATCAACATGTTTCTCGGGTGGTCGTTATGATAGATTGTATGCTCAATTCGGAGAAGACAAAAACGCTGTGGGGTTGGGTTTTGATGTCGACGTTTTAGCCGAACAATTGAGTATTTTTAATAAACCAAAAAAAATCTGTGTTATAGCATCGGATGATTCATTGTCTTATGCCGAGGAAATTAGAAAAGACTATCACAATTATATTGTTGAAGTGTTTTATGATGAAGAAATGATTAATAAAGACGACTTTCAAAAAGTAATTTATATACTTCAAAAAGACGGAAAATATAAGGTGGTAGAAAATGAAGATATGTATCGCTTTAACTAAAGGAAGACTAGAAAATCAATTTTTGGATTATTTTCAATCACTTTCTTATAACTTGGAACCATTGGTACATAAAGGGCGGAAGCTTTCAATTGAGACAGAACAGTTTCATTTCATTTTTGCAAAAGGAGTAGATGTAGCCACTTATGTGGAACATGGGATAGCTGATTTAGGAGTCATTGGAGAGGATATTTTACTTGAATATCGGCCAGATGTGTATAACCTATTGGCACTTCCTTTTGGGAAATGTTATTTTGCCCTTGCGGAACGAAAAGATCATCCTCCAACAACTAGTAAACGAACAATTGCTACAAAATATCCATTTGTTGCGACAGAATATTTTCGAAAAAAGGGTGAATCGGTGGATATTGTCAAGCTTGAAGGTTCAGTTGAACTAGCACCAATTCTTGGATTGGCTGATGCGATAATCGATATCGTCGAAACTGGGACTACATTAAAAGCTAATGGATTGATTGTTAAGGATACAATCCATTCAATATCTGCACGATGTATTGCTAATCGCTCCTCATTGAAAATAAAAAGAGAAAAACTAACCCCTATTATCGAATTGTTGGAGTCAAAGGAGTTTGTCAAATGATTCGTATATACACAAGTGAACAATTTATTGACACATTTATTAGATCGAAAAATAAAGCTAAATCATTAAGTGATGATACGTTAAAAATTGCTAAACAAGTCATTGATCAAATTCGTTTGCATGGTGAATCAGCTTTAAAAGAATATGTGCAAAAGTTTGATGGATATCTTCCTTTAAATTGGGAAGTAACAGAAGAAGAAAGAAAACAGGCATGGTCTAAGGTTGATGGAGAAACAATTACATCGTTACAAAAAGCTGCCGATAATATAAAGAAATTTCATTCAAAGCAAATTCAACAATCTAAAATAATGGAACTAACTGAGGATATCATATCTGGCCAATTATATCGTCCAATTGAAAGTGTAGGCATTTATGTACCCGGTGGGACTGCTTGTTATCCTTCAACGGTTTTAATGAATGCTATACCTGCCGTGCTAGCGGGTGTAAGTGAGGTCACCATGACAACACCTGTACGTGAAGAAGATTCCATTGCACCTATTCTCTCAGTAGCCGCTGATATTGCTGGAGTGAATAAAATATATAAAATAGGTGGAATTCAAGCGATTGCAGCACTAGCGTATGGAACAGAACAGATTGTACCTGTTGATAAAATCGTTGGACCAGGTAATAAATATGTTGCTGCAGCTAAATCTATCGTATTTGGTGATGTAGGCATTGATATGATTGCAGGTCCTTCAGAAGTGGCGATCATTGCTGATGAAACGGCAAGTCCCAAATATGTAGCAGCTGATTTAATTGCCCAAGCTGAACATGATGAAAATGCACGCACATTCCTTTTCACCACTTCTGAAAAACTTATTAATGAAACGAAGATAGAAATAGTAAAGCAATGTGAAAAATTACCGAGAGCAATAATTGCAAAAAAATCATTATCCACTCAGAGTGCAAGTGTACTCGTTAGTAACATTGATCAGGCAATTGATCTTGTAAATAAATTAGCACCAGAACATGTAGAAATTCAATTAGATAATCCTTTGTTATATTTAAGCAAAGTTAAAAACGCAGGATCCATTTTTTTAGGATCTTATACACCAGAAGCAATCGGCGATTACTTTGGCGGACCAAACCATGTATTGCCAACTTCCGGTACTGCACGATTTTCCTCAGGTCTATCTGTTGATGATTTTATGAAGAAAACAACTTACCTATATTATTCCGAAAGAGCATTGTGTGATGCAGCTCTACATGTTGTAAATATTGCTTCAGAAGAAAAATTAATTGGTCACGCTCGTGCAGTACAAGTTAGGTTAGGAAACGATTAAGCATAATATTGGAAGGGTGTAGAATATGCGGACGGCCGAGAAAACTAGAAAAACGAATGAAACAGCCATTGTTATTTCATGTAATTTAGATGATTCAAGTGATACTTCAATAAACACTGGAATTGGATTTTTTGATCATATGCTTGATTTATTTGCAAAACATGGACGGATTGGATTGAACGTAAAGGCTGATGGAGATTTACAAATTGACGGTCATCATACAGTGGAAGATGTGGGAATTGTTCTGGGACAGGTAATTAAAGAAGCTTTAGGCGATAAACAAAGTATTACCCGTTACGGGACTGCTTACGTACCGATGGATGAATCATTAGGGTTTGTGGCTATCGATATTAGTGGTAGACCATTTTTACATTTTGAAGCAACGTTTACAAATTCCAAGCTTGGTGATTTTGATACTGAACTAGTGAAAGAATTCTTTACTGCATTCGCAGTTCAATCTGGTATAACTCTTCATGCAAGAGTTTTATATGGTGATAATACTCACCATAAAATAGAATCTTTATTTAAAGCTTTAGGGCGCGCATTTTCGCAGGCAATCCATATTGATCCAATGATTACAGGAGTTAATTCTACAAAGGGGTTCATCGAATGATAGCGATTGTGAATTACGGTATGGGAAATATCGCAAGTGTATCAAATGCATTGAAAAGTCTTGGACATGATATTTGTATTACCTATAGTTATGATGAATTAGCAAAAGCGTCACATATTATCCTGCCTGGAGTTGGCTCTTTTCAAGCGGCTGTAACAGAAATAAATCGCAGAGGGCTCAAAGATTCATTATGTGAGTTAGCAAAACGAAAACCAATACTAGGTATTTGTTTGGGCATGCAATTATTATTTTCTGATGGGTATGAAGGAGGAAAGTCAAAAGGGCTTAATCTCATACCAGGAACCGTTGAAAAAATACAAACGAATCTTATCTTGCCTCATATTGGTTGGAATACATTGAATATACAAAACTCGCAATTTAAAAATCTACAAAATAAACATGTCTATTTTGTCCACTCATTTGAAGTGAAAACGAAAAATGAGTATATAATGGCTACGACTAATTATGGTGTGGATATTCCCGCAATTGTTCGAAAAGATAATGTTTATGGCATGCAATTTCACCCCGAAAAAAGTGGGGTTGTAGGAAGACAATTATTAGATATATTTCTCCAATCCACCGTGAGTAGAATGCAGGAGGTTAGAAGGTGAGAATAATTCCAGCAATCGATTTAATAAATGGGAAATGTGTACGTTTATATCAAGGAGATTTTAGTAAAACGACTGAAGTCGGCAGTGACCCGGAATCTCAATTATTACGTTTCATACGTGATGGAGCCAAAATGATCCATATTGTAGACCTTGATGGGGCTCGCCTTGGTAAGCCGAAACAGTATGAATTAATTAATAAGCTTTGTTCACTTTCCAATATTCCTATTGAGGTCGGAGGAGGGATACGGGATATGGAAACAATTGAGAATTACGTTTCTATAGGTGTATCTCGTATTGTGCTCGGAACTGCAGCATTAGAACGGGAAGATTTTTTAAAGGAAGCACTTGATAAATATAATGAATATATTGTCATTGGCATTGATGCGATAAAAGGGAAAGTGGCAACGAGGGGATGGGAAACCGTTTCAGAATTTGAATATATTGATTTTGCAAAAAAAATGGAGTCACTTGGGGCACAAACGATTATTTATACAGATATTTCAAAAGATGGTACGCTGTCAGGACCAAATCTTAGAGAACTTAATCAAATTTCTAAAGCAGTTCGTTGTAACATTGTAGCATCTGGGGGTATTCGAAATATGGATGACTTACAGGAATTAAAAAATATTGGGATCACTGAAGCGATTGTCGGAAAAGCAATTTATACTGGTCAAGTGACAATTATGGGTGAAAGAATATGATTGCAAAACGAATTATTCCTTGTTTAGACGTAAAAAATGGCGAGGTAGTAAAAGGGATCAATTTTGTTTCGTTGCGTAAAATGGGTGATCCAGTAGAAATGGCCGAATTTTACTCACACAATGGTGCTGACGAGCTGGTATTTTTAGACATTACGGCTACAAATGAACATAGAAAAACGGTTATAGACATCGTGTCAAAAACAGCAGAAAAGGTGTTTATTCCATTTACTGTTGGCGGCGGGGTCCGCACCATCGACGATGTAACAGAATTATTGTCAGCAGGAGCAGATAAAGTAGCAATCAATTCTGCGGCTACCGAAAATCCAATAATAATAAAGGATGCCTCATTACGTTTTGGATCCCAATGCATTGTAGTAGCAATTGATGCAAAAAGAACAGCAGATGGCATATGGCATGTAATGACCCATGGCGGAAAGAAGGACACCGGAATAGATGCAGTTGAATGGGCAAAGAAAGTAGAAGGATTGGGTGCTGGTGAAATTCTTCTAACTAGTGTTGATTGTGATGGGGTAAAAAACGGTTTTGATATTCCACTGATTAATGCTATTGTCAGTTCGGTCTCAATCCCAGTGATCGCATCAGGCGGTTGCGGCCATCCACAGCATTTTCTTGATCTATTTGAGCATACTCAAGTTTCCGCAGGACTTGCAGCATCTATTTTTCATGAAGAAACATTTTCGATTAATCAGGTTAAACAACTTTGCGAAAAGAATGGAGTGAATATAAGAAATGATCGATTTTTCTAAAGGTTTAATTCCAGCAGTTATAGTTGATGTACATACAAATGCTGTATTAATGCTCGCTTATATGAATAAGGAGGCATTTGATAAAACATTAGAAACGAACGAGACTTGGTTTTATTCACGCTCCAGAGAAACTTTATGGAATAAAGGGGCCACATCAGGAAATAAACAAAACGTTATCTCAATAAAAACAGATTGTGACGAAGATACTCTATTAATTTATGTAGAACCGCTAGGACCAACTTGCCATACCGGAGAAATATCATGTTTTTATAAACCCATTATTGAACAAAAAGACATAAACAAATTTTCAAAATCAATTTATACACAAGTTATGGACGAAATTATTGATCGAAAAACAAATGTAGTAGAAAATTCATACACAAATTATTTGTTTGATAAAGGAATTGACAAAATTGGAAAAAAAGTAATTGAAGAAGCAGGGGAGGTTGTCATCGCAGCAAAAAATAGAAACGATAAAGAAATTATAAATGAGTGTAGTGATCTCCTTTATCATGTTTTTGTTCTTTTAGCAGAACAAAATATCCAGTTAGAAAAAATGGAAAATGAATTAAAGAAACGCTTTACTAAAAAAGGAAATAGTAAAGGGGAGCGCAAGGAAATTACAAATTGGTAGATGTAGATATTTTGTAGTGTTAAAATTAATTGAATAAACATTATAGTTGATAATTCTCAGCACTAAGTGGGAATCCTCTTAGTGCAAAAACAATAATTAAGGAGCTGTGAAGTCTTGCAAAAACAATGTAGCTGATAAATATTTTCTAGCATACATTTGAAAATATGCGGTGTAAACAGATAGGGTAGCAATGACAATTGTATTTCTGATGGCTTCCCTATGTTGTACGCTTAAATGTGTATATTCATCAACCATTTGTTTGGCAGAAGATTCTATTATATTTTCAATATCTTTAATTGTATATTTTTTCATTTCGTAAGTACCGTGATTGATACGATCGAATAATGTAGAATAGCATGCATATAAGTGTACAGGATTAATAAGATCATCGTTTTCATTTTCCGGATCATTAACAACCAATTTTAAGAGCTTTCGAATGGAATCAAAATCTAAAGCGGATTTTAAATCTTCAACAAGAAAAAGTAATGCCGTTTGTTCTAATGAATACTTTTTTCCTTTTTGAGGAGAAGAAATCATTTCCTTTAAATCCCTTTTTACCCAATTTTGCACCGCGGTTGTCGAAAAATTTGTATTTTCAATTTGGTTTCCCAGGGCGACAATCTCATTGATTGAAAAAGCGGGTTCTGTCTTTTCGAATTTAATGACCTTGTCTAATATCGGAGCTAGAATGGTTGTGATAAAGGCAGTCATCGGTTTTTCACTTTCTATAGAAATATTATTTGACCGTATCCAAGCATCCCGCAAAATAGTTAAAGGCTTTTTATTATCCCATCCCTTAAGCGCTAACAGGATGTCAGCCATCTCTTTCCTCGTTAATTGAAATGTGAGCATGAGTTCATCTCCATCATATAAGTTCCTTTGACCTTATCTTATGATTAGTATTTTGAATTGTCAAATGCTCTTTTTAGAAAAGATGTGGCAATTTTTTTTGAATGTTCGAGAAAAAACTTGCATTTAATAAGATAAGTTCATATAATAAGTTCATAGGAACTTAAAATGTTTTTGAGAGAGTAATAGAAATAAAACCTCTTAATAACTTAAATAAAGGAGAATCGATTTGAGAAAAAAACTGTTAATGTTTTTAACTGTATTTACACTTATTTTTACTGTAACGAGTATTGGATATGTTGATGACGCCGCTGCAAAAGGGTATCGTTCAGGAAAAAGATCTTTTAGTCCATCTCAATCTAACCTATTTTCACCAAAAAAGAGTACAACGAATACTAACAAATTTAAACAGGATACCAGAACGAATTCTACCAATAAATCTTTTACAAACAAAAGCAATAAAGGCGGATTTATGAAAGGTATGCTGCTTGGTGGTCTAGGAGGATTATTAATCGGTAATTTATTTGGACACCTTGGAATGGGAGCTTTTGGATCAATTTTAGCTGGATTCGTCAATATTATCATTCTAATTGGTGTTATTATGATCATTGTTCGGATATTCAGCTTCTTTAAACGAAATAAAACAAGAAGGTATAATTAATATGGAAAAGTCTGCTATTTATGAACAAGATATTATAAATGCGATTTGTATATATATTGCAGATAAATATTATATTCAGCCAGAAGAGGTTTCCGTTGAATTGATATATGATGACGATAGTGGCTTTTCAGCTGAAATTGAGATGAATGATCGAATTCAACAATTATCTGAGGTTAATCTAATTGAGGCATTGAGACACTGGCTTAACACGGAACACGGAATAGATTCAATGTCTGTCGCATTAGAATTAGAATTACATGATGATGAAGGAATTATGGCTTTTCTTAGCTAAGTAATTTTGGACAATCATTTAAACGAAAAAAAATCTAGAGAAAATTCTCTAGATTTTTTTTCGTTTAAAGAATATTCTTGTTATATAGTTTTTATATAAGGGGGTGGATGCGCATATGAGAGCAATTTTACTGGGCATTGCTGCAGCTTTCTTTTTTGCAGTTACGTTTGTCCTTAATCGGTCAATGGAATTATCGGGTGGAAGTTGGTTATGGAGTGCATCCTTACGATACTTTTTTATGATACCGTTTTTATTCATTATTGTTATAGTACGAAAGAATTTAAAAGGATTGTTTCTTGAAATGAAAAGGCACCCATTTCAATGGTTCCTTTGGAGTTTTATTGGGTTTGGTTTATTCTATGCTCCATTATGTTTTTCTTCGGCTTACGGACCAGGCTGGCTTGTCGCCGGTACATGGCAAATTACTATTATATCCGGTTCACTTCTAGTGCCGTTTATTAGTGAAACCGTACAAACTGCAGATGGTCCGATAAATATAAAAGGCAGGATTCCACTTAAAGGGTTGGCAATGTCTGTAATTATTTTACTTGGTGTATTTTGTATGCAGTTAGATCAGGGTCAAGGGATTTCACTTAAAAGTACGATGCTTGTTGTTATTCCGGTGCTTATTGCATCATTTGCTTATCCATTAGGTAATCGTAAAATGATGCAAATTTGTAAGGGAAGACTTGATGCATTTCAACGAGTACTTGGAATGACCATTGCCAGTTTGCCATTTTGGATTGTTTTGTCCATCTACGCTGTTTTAACTGATGGATTGCCAAGCATTAGTCAGACTAATCAATCTTTAATTGTTGCTCTTTCCTCTGGTGTTATTGCGACTGTTTTATTTTTTAATGCGACTGACTTAGTAAAAGATAATCCCTCGCAGCTCGCAGCTGTTGAGGCAACACAATCAGTTGAAATATTGTTTGCGTTAATTGGTGAAATAATAATTTTACATTCCTCACTACCTTCTAAGTTATCATTATTTGGAATTCTACTCGTTATTATTGGAATGATATTACATAGCTATGTATCACGTCCAAAAACGATAGTGGTAAATGAAAATATTAGTGCTTAATCAACCATTAAAATCCTCAAAATGAATGTATGAATTTTTGTTAATTATCCAATATAAGTGGAAGGAGTATTCATATTAAAAATGAGGTGAATTTTTTGGACACGACATTAGCCTATTTACGAGAATCTTTATCTAATCATTTAAACCATAGGATTGGAGAAGAAATATATAAGAAACTACATTCAAGTACCAATCAAAATGAGTTGGAATTTGTTCGTAACTTATCAGAAGATGAGACAGCTTTTCTAAATTCTGTACTTGCAAAAGAAATACGATATGCCCAAGACGAACAGGACCAAACACGAGTTACTCAATTAAATGAAGTGTATGAATTACTATTATAACTAAGAAGGGAATTTAGGCATATGGGGGCAATTGAAAGAAACGGTTTCGTATTTGAACCTGAATTTAGTGTAGTAAATCAAGATGGTGCGATTCATGTGTATAAAAATGGTCAATTCATTGAAGAAATTCAATTTGATTTTACTGGTGAATTTCCTGATCATAACCAAATTGAAGAATTAGTTAATCATTATTGTTCTCATGTAGGGAAAAGTAGAAGATAATCATATTATGTAAACATAAAAATCTGATAAATTACGTAGGTAGTCAAAAAATTGTTTGACTACCTTTAGTTATGTAAAAAGTGTTATGAAATAATGAAATTATTTGATACTATTTATAATAGATAATCTTTAAAAGTGGGGTGTGGTTTTGACTAAATTAGGTGTAATCGGGATTGGTGATATTGCCAAAAAGGCATACTTACCAGTTTATGCAGGTTTAGGGGAAGTGGATTTACACTTTTTCACGAGAAATAATCAAACACTGTCATTCTTGCAGAATAATTATCGATTTCAACATATACATCAAAATTTACAATCATTAATAAACAGCGGGATTGAGGGTGCACTTGTACATTCTAGTACAGATTCTCATTTTGAAATTGTAGAAGAACTTTTAAAAAATAATATTCACGTTTATGTTGATAAACCTATAACTAATAAATTCGAATCGACTAGAAGGTTATTGGAGTTAGCAGATAAGAAGAACCTAATATTAACAGCGGGCTTTAATCGCCGATTTGCCCCTTCCTATCAAAAGATGAAAGAATTATCTAATCCGAATATGATTGTTTTACAAAAAAATAGATCATCACTACCAGATCACATTCGTACCTTCGTATATGATGATTTTATACATGTCATCGATACATTATTATTCCTTTTTCCTAATCCAATCGAAAAGATAATTGTAAATGGGAGAAAAAAAGAAGAACTTTTATATGATGTTACAGTACAATTTATTTCTAAAAACTGTACGGCAATAGGTATAATGAATAGAGACAGTGGGACCACCGAAGAAAAGCTTGAAGTGATGAGTAATACAGAAAAAAGAATCGTACATAATGTATCAGAAATGATCATATATAAAGATATGATTGAAAGCAAATTTAGACAAAATGACTGGGAACCAACATTACACAAAAGGGGCTTTGAACAAATCGTTTCGAATTATATTGATACGATTCATTCGAAAAAAGACCAGCTAATAACTAAAAAAGAGCTTTTACTAACCCATGAAATATGTGAATTAGTCGTTCGTGAATTAGAAAAGCTGTAAATATTGGATATAAATTTAATTTTTTCTAGAAAAGGAGTATGTACGGCATGGGTAAGTTTAATGAAAATTACATCATTACGATGAAAGATATCGTAAGAGAGGGTGCGCAGATTTTACGAAAAGTGACTGATGAGGTTGTCATACCACCAAGTGAAGAGGATAAAGAAACATTATTATGTATGCTTCAATATTTAAAAAACAGTCAAACACCTGAACTAGCTGCGAAATATAAACTACGGTCCGGTGTAGGATTATCTGCAAATCAAATTGGTTTAGATAAGCGCATGTTCGCTGCTTATATTGTTGATGATAAGGGAGAACATGAGTACACATTATTCAATCCGAAAATCATTAGTCACTCACTGACAATGATCTATTTACAACAAGGTGAAGGGTGCCTATCAGTCGATCGTGCTGTCCCAGGATATGTGCCAAGATATGAGCGTATAAAGGTTAAAGCATATGACATTACTGGAGATGAAGTAGTACTTAAACTAAGTGGCTATCCAGCAATTGTCTTTCAACATGAAATCGATCATTTAAATGGAATTATGTTCTATGATCATATTAATCCAAATAATCCGTTGCAGCTTCCGGAAAATGTAGACATAAAAAGTGTTTTTTAAAGTATAGGACAAGTAGTAAGATTTATAAATAAATGAGGAGGAAAACAATGCATATTGATCTTTTGTTTGATAAATATTCAAACCGTGTCCCGTCTATAATTGGTGAGGAAAAGTTCACAAAATATGCGGTTTTTCTCCCCATTTTAAAAAAAGATGAGGAATATCATATATTATTTGAGGTTCGTGCCTTACATATGCGAAGACAACCTGGAGAAATTTGTTTCCCGGGCGGAAAAGTTGATAAAGTAGACGTCAATTCAATGGAAACTGCACTTCGTGAAACAAGAGAAGAGCTTGGGATAGAAAAGGAAAATATACAACATATTTTTCCTTTGGATTATATAATCTCGCCATTTGGAACGATTATCTATCCATATGCAGGTTTTATTAACGAAGTTAAAAAGATTACACCTAATCCAGCTGAAGTAGCAACTACCTTTACCATACCGTTATCATATTTCAATAATATAGAACCCGAGTGTTTTAAAGTGAATTTTAAAGCAATACCGGAAAAGAACTTTCCTTTTCATTTGATAAGTGGTGGTGAAAATTACAATTGGCAAACCCGATATATGGAGGAACTATTCTATTATTTCGAAGATAAAGCAATATGGGGGTTAACTGCAGCCATCTTGAAAAATTTTATTAATTTAATAAAAAGAGATAATAGTATGTAAAATTAACTAATCATAATTTTATAGAAAAAAATACTTGCAAATAAGAATGATTACGTATTATTATAATTAAGGAACATGCAAATAAAAAACATTCTTTTTGAAACTCTAAATCGTAATGATTTTGCTTTAGTAGTCTTTCATTAGAATATTTGAGGTATAATGCTATTTTTCTATAAAAAGATATATAGCGTCATTATCTATCAAACCTAAATCGTAATAATACCGATTCATAAATCAACTTTTTTAAAGAAATGGGGAGTATGTTTGAGTAAAAAGAACTATTCTATTATTTTATCTTTATTACTTATGACTTTTTTAATCATAAGCGGTTGTGGCACTAACAATCAAGCAAACCAAAAAAACACTTCAAGTAATAATAAGTTACAAATTGTTACTACCTTTTACCCAATGTATGAATTTACTAAAAACGTAGTTAAGGATAAAGCGGATGTAAAGTTATTAATTCCTTCAAACGTTGAGCCGCACGATTGGGAACCAACACCAAAAGATGTCGGAAGGATTCAAAAAGCAAACATTTTTGTTTATAACAGTAAATATTTTGAGACATGGGTTCCTTCCATCAAAAATAGTGTAAGTAACGGAAATCTTTCTTTTGTTGAAGCAAGTAATGATATTCAGTTAATGAGTGGGAATGGTCATCATCAGTTTGATCCCCATGTTTGGTTAAATCCGGTTTTAGCTCAACAAGAAGTAAAAACGATCACTAAAGCATTAATTAAAGTTGATCCAAAAAATAAAGGATTTTATCAAAAAAATAGTGCCGAGTACATCGCGAAACTAGCAAAACTTGATGATGAATATCGTAATGCGTTAAAAGGAGCTAAGAAAAAGGAGATTATCACTCAACATACAGCATTTGGATATTTAGCAAAAGAATACGGATTGAAACAAATCCCAATTGCTGGTCTATCACCTTCACAGGAACCAAGCCCAGCAAGATTAGGGGAATTAAAAGAGTTCGCTGTAAAACATCATGTAAAAGTGATCTATTTTGAAGAACTAGCATCACCGAAGGTTGCCGAAACATTAGCTAATGAAGTTGGTGCAAAAACAGAAGTACTTCATACGTTAGAAGGTTTAAGCAAAGAAGAGCAGGATAAAGGAATGAATTACATTAGTGTCATGCAAAAAAATCTTGAGGCGATTAAAAAGTCTTTATTTGACTAAAATGATAGTTATTGCAAATGTTTTGGAAATAAAAAAATAATTTATAGCATTGCATAAAGAATAGAAAAAGTAATCTATAATGACAACAATCTTATGTTTTTTTCTTACGGCGTGTGTCATCCTAATTACGCACGCTTTTTCATGTTTTAGTAGAAAGGATGATCGATATGAAATTAGCTTCATTACATAATATAGTTTTTGGCTATACACATGTACCGGCATTAAATGGGGTTTCTTTTGAATTAAATAGTGGGGAGTTCGTTGGTATTACGGGTCCAAATGGAGCTTCTAAATCGACGATGCTTAAAGTTATGCTCGGTTTACTGAAACCTTGGGAAGGTGAAGTTAAAATTAGTAAGAAAAATAGTAATGGGAAGCGCTTAACTATAGGATATGTGCCACAACAAATTGCCTCATTTAATGTAGGTTTTCCAAGCACAGTGATAGAACTTGTTCGATCTGGACGTTATCCAAAAGGAAAATGGTTTAAACGCCTTGATGAAAATGATGATGTACAGGTTAAGAACGCACTTGAGATGGTAGGGATGTGGGATTATCGACATCACAAGATCGGAGCATTATCGGGTGGTCAGAAACAAAAAATTTGTATTGCTCGAACTTTAGCTTCGGAGCCTGACCTATTAGTATTAGATGAACCTACAACAGGAATGGATTTTGAAAGCAGGAAAGGTTTCTATGAATTTATGAGTCACCAAGTGAAGAAACACAATCGAACAGTGGTAATGGTTACACATGATCAAGATGAAGTGGAGGATTATCTTGATAAAATCATCCATTTAGAGAAAGGGGAGCAAGGCGGATGGAAATGTTTAACCTTGAATTCATGCAACGGGCGTTTTGGGCTGGCGGATTAATTGGCATCATTGCTCCACTTTTAGGTGTTTTCCTTGTATTGAGGAGACAAGCATTAATGGCCGACACGCTTTCTCATATTTCCCTTGCAGGGGTAGCCATTGGATTTTTTATGCATTCGAATATAACTGTATCAACAATTATCGTCGTCGTAATAGGTGCGATTGGAATTGAGTATATGCGTAGGGCTTATCATACTTATTCCGAGGTTTCGATAGCTATATTAATGGCAGCCGGACTGAGTTTTGCTTTATTTTTAATGAGCATAACCGATGGGGGGATGACTACAAATATTGACCAATTCCTTTTTGGCTCCATCGTAACAATTAGTACAACCCAAGTTTTTACAATGGTAGGTGTGACCATTGTTATATTACTATATTTCTTTATTTTAAGAAGACCATTATATTTAATGACATTTGATGAAGATACAGCATATACAAGTGGAATTAATACTAATCTCCTTTCCTTATCTTTTAGCATTATTACCGGGTTAGCAATTTCGATTATCATACCGACAATCGGCGTTCTTCTCGTATCAGCTTTATTGGTTTTACCGGCCGCATTTGCAATAAGATTAACGAAGGGCTTCAAAATGGTTTTTGCTACAGCGATGATCATTTCGTTATTTAGTATTTTTACGGGACTCATTTCATCATATTCTTTAGGGACGCCACCAGGCGCAACAATAACGTTACTACTTGTAGTGATTTTACTGTTTGGATTTACAGTCCAAAAAATAATTTTGCATTTTACAAGAAGTATAAAGAGAAGATCACATAAAAGGATGAATTATTAATGATGGATTTTTAAAATTATCTAAAAAAATTTGTTTACCAAATACTTGCTAAATTGAACTACTTCTGTTATTCTAAAGAAGAATTATTTTTGTTCGGTATGTAAGGAAAAGATAGTGTTTTCAACTTATCGCCTAATATCACTTGAGCAAGGATAGTAATACAATGTGTGTATTGCACACTAGGAGGAAGATTTACATGACACAAGGTACAGTTAAATGGTTTAACAGTGAAAAAGGATTCGGCTTCATCGAAGTTGAAGGCGGAGACGATGTATTCGTTCATTTCTCAGCGATCCAAGGCGAAGGTTACAAAACACTTGAAGAAGGTCAAAAAGTAACTTTTGACGTTGAACAAGGTCAACGTGGAGCTCAAGCTGCTAACGTAGTAAAAGCATAATAATGCTAAAAAAAACAGACTCTTCCCGAGTCTGTTTTTTTATTGCTTAGGAATTATAAATTTTACGCATTGTGGATAACTTTGTTACATAAAGTGTCTACGTCCAGCTCCAGCGCCTATCGACTTGAAAACTTCAGGACTTTTCCCTACGATAAGTCAAAGTCCTTCCAGTTTTTACATCGATGAGCAATGCGCTTCTGCTTTTGATATTTATTGAAACTATTTTCATTTTCCTTGCGTATACTTTTATAAGGAGTGATTTAACTGCTTTTGGGGGTGAGGAAATGAATGATATTGAGGAAAAGGTAAACAAAAATGAGTTGGCTGGACTCGTTATCGGTTCTATTATTTTTTCAGTATTAATCATAAGTGGAGTATTAGGCACAATAAGCAGTGTCTCGCACGTTTATACGTTATATATGAACGAAAAATATGATTTGACGATTATTTGGTTTTTCTTTGGCCTATTTATGTTATTTTTATTTATTTACTTTTCAAAAGAGTTGTATCATCTAATGAAAAAATTTAGGCTAATAAAAACAATTAAGTAATCAATAATTTGTTACGGATCTATTATTCTAAAATAATTAAATTATATAAAAATAGAGAAATCAGAGGTGGAAACACCTCCGATTTCTCTATTTTTTTTCGTTCCAATGTTCAAGAATAAATTCATCGCGACCTGATTTCTTCCGATCCTCCATATAATCATCTTTATTTTTCTTATAATAATTTTGATGATATTCTTCAGCGGGATAGAAAGGAGCGGCAGGAAGTATTTGAGTCACAATCGGTTTTTTAAACTTTCCACTTTCACCTAACTGTTGCTTCGATCTTTCTGCTAATTGCTTTTGTTCGTCAGAATGATAAAAAATTACTGTACGGTATGAATCTCCGCGATCATGAAATTGTCCTCCAGCATCAGTGGGGTCAATTTGCTGCCAGTATATTTCGAGTAATTTTTCATATGGAAAAACGCTTGGATTATAAGTAATCTGAACAACTTCGAAATGTCCAGAGTTTCCTGCTTTAACCTCTTCATATGTAGGGTTGTCAATATGACCTCCTGTATAACCGGAAACCACTTTATGAATTCCATCCCATTGGTCAAACGGCTTGACCATACACCAAAAACAGCCGCCTGCAAATGTTGCTATGTCTAATTGATTGTCCATTTTGTACCTCCATAATTGATCAGCTTAATCGGATAATATCATTTTTACCGATAATATAGCAATAATTTGGTTTGAAAATTATCTAGGATTATTGACAATTTCAAAAATTTCAAGTAAGTTATATCTATGCTGGAGAAATATTACTTTTCAATTTTGACCTAGTTATTTATTCCCTTAATAAAAGGAGTTTAATTTTATGTTTGGTGTCGTTCTTAACTAATCCGTAACTTCATACGGTCACTCTTTTTCTTAATGTTTATGCGAAAAAATATTCACGCATATAACGTTTATTTTTCTATGGAAAAAAGAGTGAATGTTAAGAACGATATCGTAGCACAAAAGAGATTAATCTAAGTAGCTATTGTCTTGGACAACTGCTTTTTCTTTACCTAATTTTTAGGGAGGAAAATAACTAGGCATAAAACTCTTTTTAGCGCAATGAACATTGTTCATTGCGCTTTTTATTATTTAGGGAGGTTACTAATTTGAATATAAAATCGTTTACCGCTTTAGAATTTAATCGTGTGAAAGAAAGCATTGCACAATATACACTATCTGATAAAGGGAAGGAACGGATCGAACATTTAACGCCGTCAACAAATTTGAAACAAATTCGGTCTTGGCTGGATGAAGTGTCAGAGGGAGTACGTATTCTAGAAAAAAGCTCAAGTGTGCCAATCTCCTCTTTAAATGGTATGGAAATTTTATCTAGTCATATTAAGAAAGGCATTATATTAAAACCATCACATTTTTTACAGCTTGCTGAATTTCTAAGCAGTTGCAAAAAACTTAAACAATTTATGAAAGACAAAGAATTTATGGCACCTCGTGTAACATCATATGTATATGGAATTGAGGAACTTCCTCTACTACTTGCTGAAATTGAGCGATGTATTCGGAACGGAAGGGTGGATGATTATGCGAGTAAGGAACTTTTAAAGGTTCGCAAGCAAATAGTAATACTGGAAGATCGATTAAAGGATAAACTCAATCAAATGATTAAGTCTCCAAAAAATAAAGCGTATCTTCAAGAATTTATTGTAAGTGAAAGAAATGGTCGCTATGTAATACCAGTCAAGAAAGAGTACAAAGGGAAAATGAAAGGTACTGTCTTAGATTCGTCTGCTTCGGGAGCAACATTATATATTGAGCCGATAGAGGCAACTAATTTGCAAGACCAAATTTCTTTATTAAAAACGGATGAAGATTTGGAAGTGACTAAAATATTATCTGCGTTAACGGTTTTAGTCGACACGCACCTATCCGAAATTAAGCAAGCAATGGAAATAATGGTCCATTATGATGTTCTATTTGCTAAGGCAAAATATAGTCGATTAATAAACGGAAGGGATGTAGAAGTTAACGACACACATGAAATTATATTGAATGAGGCAAGACATCCATTGCTCGGAAACAATGCAGTTCCACTTACAATCGAACTTGGAAATAAATATCATGCTTTAATCATTACAGGGCCAAATACCGGGGGGAAAACGGTTACGATTAAAACAGTAGGATTGTTGACACTGATGGTGCAGTCCGGTCTCCACATACCTGTAGGAAAAGGGAGTAAAGTAAGTATCTTTCAACAGATTCTTTTAGATATTGGTGATGGTCAAAGTATTGAACAAAACTTAAGTACCTTTAGCTCCCATATAACAAATATTATCGAATTACTAAAGGAAGCAAATGACGAAAGTTTAGTGATATTGGATGAATTAGGGTCTGGGACCGACCCAGCTGAAGGGATGGGATTGGCAACTGCATTGTTAAAACAATTCCATGAAAAAGGAGCGACCATATTAGCGACAACACATTATAGTGAAATTAAAGATTATGCGGATAAGACTGATGGATTTATTAATGGTTCAATGGAATTTGATATTGACACATTACAACCAACGTATCGGCTGACTATTGGAAAAGGCGGGGAGAGTCAAGCCTTTGCGATAGCACTAAAATTAGGCATGCATCCTAAGATTATTTCGGATGCACATCAAATAACATATAAAACAGAAAAATTGTATCAACTGGAACCTAATGATGTATCTAAACAAAGGGAAATGGATAGACAAATATCTTACAATCGTCATACAAAACGAAATGGGAAAGAAAACAAAGGATTGAAACACGAAGTTGCTAAGTATCAGCAAGGGGATAATGTCCTCATTCTTGCAACAGATGAGTATGGAATCGTTTTCCAAGGGCCCGATTCGCTCGGTAATTATATAGTTCAAGTAAAAGGGGAAAAACGCACATATAATCATAAAAGGATTAAGTTATATATTGCCGCAAATGAATTATATCCTGAGGATTATGATTTTAATATTATTTTTGAATCAAAAGAAAATCGTAAACTATCCCATTTGATGGACAGGAAACATGTGGAAGGGGAAACGCTTGACTTAGGGGCAAAAAGAAATGAAGATAAAAACTAATTTTATTTATAAAGTAAAATAAGGTAAAATATATGTGGCTCAATCAATATGATTGGGCCACATATATTTAAAAAGGATTGCAATACTGATGACTATAAATACTAAGCAATTAATTAAAGAATGGCAACATGCCTTACAACTAGAAATTCAGCATTTGAAAAAATTTGGTAGTACGAAATACCAGTTGTCAAATGGGTTTCTAGTTTCTAATGATAATGAATATACATATTATTTTGAGACACCAGCATCTTTAAAAATTCCGATTGGGTCAACTGTCCGTCTTGAATGGGAGAAAAATAAGTATAGTGGAAAAATCCTCTCTTCGGAAGGGAAAAACATGATAATTAATTTCGAAAAATATATCGGTGATCTTATCGGTATGGCATTTCTCTATCATGACCCGTGGGAACTATTAGAACAGCTTATCCATCGTTTAGACGAAGTAAAAAAGAGTAAACGAAAAAGAGCACGAATAAAGCAGGTAATGGAACCTGTAAGCCCCATTAAACATCCAACAAATAATATAAAAAGTAATATTCATGAGTTAGTATTACGTTCTAAATATAATCCGGTTACATTTGTCTGGGGACCACCAGGAACAGGAAAAACTTATACCTTAGCAAGAGTTGCAGCAAATAAGTATTTTAAAGAAAAAAAAGTCCTAATACTGTCTCATAGTAATCAAGCTGTCGATGTGTTAATGAATGAAGTCCTATTATTTGTTCAACAGAAGAATCGTTTTGTTGAAGGTGATATTATTCGCTTTGGTATGGGTGGAAATATGCGAGAAGAGACTCAATTAACGACAATGCATTTACTTGAAAAACGAGAACCTTCTTTGTTTGAAAAAAAACAACAGTATTCCATTCGGAAAAATGAAATTAAGAAGGATTTAGGTGAGTCATTTAGTAACAGAGATACGGACAAGCTTTTAGAACTAGAGGGCAAACTTGCAAAAGTATTGGAAAAGATCCGACGAAAAGAAATTGAATATGTAAAAGAAGCAAAGATTATTGGAACAACTTTAACAAAAGCGGCTGGTGATCCTGCGATATATGAACAAGAATATGATCTAATAATTATTGATGAAGCAAGTATGGCATATGTTCCTCAAATTACTTTTGCATCAACCTTAGCAAAAAGGGTTATTGTTTGTGGAGATTTTAAACAATTGCCACCAATTGCATCTTCAAGACATTCTTTTGTCAACAAATGGCTAAAAGAGGATATTTTTCATAAAGCAAATGTTGTTTATACAAATAGTGATGATCAATTACATCCACATCTATTTCTGCTAAAAGAACAGAGAAGAATGCACCCTGATATTTCAGCATTTACAAATCGATATATTTATAAATCATTGGTTGGGGATCACGACAAAGTACGGGATTTGCGAAATTCTATCACTCAGAAATTGCCCTTTGCCAATCGTGCATCTATTTTACTAGATACAAGTTTTTCAGGTGCATATTGTATTAATGAACGAATTTCAAAATCAAAAATAAATCCATTTCATCTCTTACTATCTTTTCAGTTAATCCATGAAGCAGTAGTCTCTGGAATTTCTTCAATAGGATTTGTCACCCCATATCGCGCGCAAGCTACTCTAATGGATCAATTACTGATGGATCTTTATCCGTTGGAAATGCAAAATCGAGATATTGTTTCGGCAACTGTACATCGTTTTCAAGGCAGTGAGAAGGATGTAATCTTATTCGATTCTGTTGATGGGCCACCTCAAATTAGACCAAGTATGCTACTTTCTGGGCGTGAAAGTGAACGTTTAATTAATGTTGCTATGACGAGAGCAAAAGGGAAGTTTATCCACATTGCAGATAAGGATTTCATTCGCCATCATGTATATCAAAATAAAACAATTAGGCAGTTAGTTGATCATCAAAATCGGTTACATCAAACAATTTCGCTTAATGCAATTGGTAAATGGGTGAGACACTCTCATCCTAATTTAATGTGGATTTATGCACGTAAATTAGAATCGGTTTTTACTGATATTCATTCAGCACAAGAATCAATCATCATCTCACTGCCAGAACATGCAATACTTTCTAAGCAGTGGAATGATGTTTTCAAAAATAGGACAAAAAAAGTTAAATTGATCATCATTTCCATGAAAGATTTTAGGAATCTCCAACCAAGTAAACAGATTAAAGAACATATACCCTTCCCATTTATTATAATAGACCGAAAAGTTTTTTGGTTAGGCCAACCACTTGAAGCGATGATCTACAATAAACCTCCATATATCGCTTCAAGACTTGAGTCGAATCTATTTATAGAATATTTCATCAAACAATTGCCTTTAAATAGAGTGATATAATCCATTTTTTTAGCCAGGGAAATTTACTGGCTAATTTTTTGATAATCTGTTGACATGGAATGTGTATTAAACATATAATACACATATGAAGTGTATGAACTGAATAATACATACATCTTTCTAATCAAAGTGTATGAACTAAATAATACACACAATAAATAGGAGATGTTTCAATGAAAATAAATTTTAATAATCGAGATCCTGTGTATACCCAAGTTGTAAGGTACTTCAAGGAACAGATAGCGATTGGAAATTTAGGTGCAGGGCAAGAAATTCCATCTCGAAGAGAGCTTGCATCCATGTTAAAGATTAATCCAAATACAGCTCAACGAGCGTATAAAGAAATGGAGGAACAAAGGTTGATTCATACTGAAAGGAACCATCCAAGTCGAATAACGAATGATGAAGCAATACTAGGGAAATTGAGATCAGAACTTATTGTGGAAGCTGTTGATTCTTTTGTTGAATCAATACGGGCGATTAATGTGCCAGTAGAGGAGATTCTCACTTTAGTAAAGGATAAATACACCTCTACAGAACAAGGGAGGAGGGAAGTAGAATGATTGAAGTAAAAAATATCACTAAAAAATTCGGTCGAAAAAAAGTTTTAAATGGAATATCCTTCACTGCAAATAAAGGGGAGATTACTTGTTTAATTGGAATTAACGGGGTAGGTAAAACGACCACTTTAAAGGCAATTTTAGGACTTACACCGATTAATAGCGGGACAATTTTAATTGATGGTGAAAAATTAACAAAGTCAAGTTATGAAAAAATTACATTTATTCCGGATGCCATCACGATGCTGCCACAAATGACAATTCTTGAAGCTATGGTGTTTATGAACGACTTTTATCAAAATTGGAATCAAAAACGAGCAGATGATTTATTAACATTTTTTAAGTTAGATAAGCATACACGAATATCCGATTTATCGAAAGGAAACGTCGCAAAGGTTAATTTATTATTAGGACTTTGCCTTGACGTTGATTATGTTTTAATGGATGAACCTTTTTCAGGCATCGATATTTTTAGCCGTGAACAAATAGCGGAAGTTTTCACAAGTCATCTGATTGAAGATAGAGGAGTTATTATAACGACACATGAAATCAATGATATTGAACATTTAATCGATAAAGTTGTATTGATGGATAATGGTGTTGTCTTAAAAGAATTTAATACCGAAGAAATTCGATTTGCTGAGGGAAAATCTGTTGTTGATGTAATGAGAGAGGTGTACCAGCCGTGAACAAGTTTTTAAAATTAGTTAACTTTGAAATGAATCGTTTTAAAAAGATATACATTGTTCTATTATTGATAACAGTTATCTTTCAATTTATTGGCATATTTGTATTATCATTAGGCTTTATGAATGATTCAAAGCGTACAATGCATGATGAATCTTTATCTGTTGCACAATATGTGCATCAATATGGATTGTTTGATTTTACTCACATATTACGGAGTTTGTGGTTTTTTGCACCAATCGGTATTGGCGTTACAGCTATATTATTCTACATTTTTTTCATTTGGTATCGCGATTGGTTCGGAAAAAATACATTTATTTATCGACTATTAATGCTGCCAACTTCAAGATTAAATATTATTTTATCTAAAGGATTGACGATTCTTATATTTGTTCTTGGTTTAGTAGCTTTTCAACTAATTCTACTTCCAATTGAAAACTCAATGGTAAATTGGCTTGTATCTAATGAGTTTTTAAATCGTATGAACGTTGGGGAAATTCTAGATTCATCATTTGAATTATCATTGTTGATTCCAGGCTCTTTTATTGAATTTATCCTTTATTATGCAACTGGATTAATGGCGGTGTTTGTTATCTTCACTGGCATTTTGTTTGAGAGAAGCTACCGAATTAAAGGAATCATTTTTGGAGTATTGTATTTACTTGCGGCATTTATTGTCTTCTTTTCTCCTTTTCTTGTAGAAATTATTTTACAAAAGGATTACTTATATGGGATTGAAAAACTACTATTAGTAATAGTAATGGGGATCATCGTATTGATCGGTTCATTATTTGTTAGCAATTTCCTTTTGAAGAAAAAGGTATCAGTTTAAGGGAGGATCATATGAAACGATATATAAGTTCAATTGTTATTATAGCAATAATGTTTTGTACCATCGGTGCATTATATATTTATACTGCGATAGCAGATACATTACCTGAAATGAAAATCGTTAAAGTTAGTGGTAATGATGCTGAATTGAAAAATGTCGTAATAAGCGGAAACTATCAGATTGGCAATACGAATGATAATTTTGAAGTTACGACAAAGGGAACAACATACTTTAGTGAAAGATCTTTTTTTGAAAAGCTAGATGTAGAAAAAGGGAAGCTTTTAGAATTAAGGAAAAAATACCGAAATTTTATGAGGGGAAAACACGACACTGACTCATTATTTGAGGATAATGAATTACTTGTATATACAGAGTTAAATCCGCGTTACAATAAATATTCGCTGGATTTTTCAATTTTAAATAAAAAAAATAAAAAGAAAAATTCCTTTAAAGTAGATATTCCAAACTATAAAGAATTCTCAGAAGTTTATTTTCATGACGTACAACGTGTAGGAAATGAATTAAAAGTAATAACGGAAAATAATCGTCGTTCGGAACAGGACAAAAATAAAATTGAATTACATGTCTATACCATTGACTATGAACAGAAAAAGATAATGAAAGATGATATTATCGCTTCTAAATTTTTGGGTTATGAACATGCTGGCTACCAGTATAATTCAATTTATTCAACAGATCCAACAATAACTAATAAATATTTTGCTATTCAAGATAATGAAGTAAAGGTTCAAGAACGAAAAGATGGGGAAATAGATGAACAAATCGTTAATAGTGAAATTGTTACTTATAATTATGAAACAAATAAAATAGAAAGAATAAAACTTCCTAAGCAGTACTATGATGCTCAAATCGTAAACGATAAAGATGGTACCAATTATTTCATTTTAACAAATGAAAAAGAAGTAATTATATCAAAAGTCAACATTGGTAAGCGTTCTATAGAAAAAATCAGAAAGATTTCATTGCCAGAAATGGGAGCTAATCAGAATCAAATAATAAAAATTAATAATGGAAAAGTATACCTTTTAATCACACAAACGAACGCAAATGATAATAATACACTAATTGTAATGGATATACGTAGTGGTCAAAAACTATACCAAGGAAAAATTACTCAGTCAGAACAAAAAAAGAATAGTAATATTGAATTATTTGACTTTGAAATAAACTAAACAAATAATGTAAAAAAAGAAATATTTAGAATAAATGCAACTTTTTAAGCAGTCAATACGTCTAATATATATGGAGATATTTTGAAAGCAAATTAACGTTTTTTCATCAAAATATAGCAGGGGGGATTGACTTGATTGTTCGGAATAAAATTGATAAAAAAATAAAACGAATACTATATCCGGTTTTGAAGGAATTTGGATTTTCAAGTATTAATAGCCGAAATTATTACGCGCTTCATAATGATTGCATATGGGTATTAAGTATTAATCATGTGGGGAATTACTATTCCGAATTATCAGGTTGGCCTGCTCAATCGTTAAATGCTACTGTAGGGATTTATTATGATTTTATCCCTCCATTATGGGATGAATTTGAAAAGATTGAAAAATTCCCGAAATATTATGAATGCCAATTACAAATGGAATTATGTTGTCAAAATAATGATATGTTTGACCAAATTAAAGATAATAAAAAACTTGAAAGTACATGGTGGTTCCATCCTAATGGTAATAATATTGAAGATGTCGTTTATGACATTAGAAATGCTTTCGTTAAAACAGGTTTACCTTGGTTAAAAAAATATTCTAATTTAGAACGTGCCTTTGAAAAGATTGAAGGCGAACTGAATTCATATCATAAGTTTTATAAAGCAAAATTTTTTGCGAAATATTTAAACAAATGGGATAAATATGAGAAGTACAACCATTTATTTAAAGTTGAAGCAACTAAATTTGGTGAGTAAAAGTGAAGGAATTAAACGCCTTCACTTTTTTTATTTGATAATCTTTTTAATCTGTCACTATATATGGTCATCAAACCAGCTGTTAAGAATATGATATGGTGAAAAGTTTTTGGAGGTGGAATGATGGCAGTTGTAAAAGCGACTGATTCAGATATTGCTCTGTTAGCAAGACTTCTAAGAGCGGAGGCTGAGGGAGAAGGAGTCCAAGGGATGCTTCTTGTTGGGAATGTTGGAATAAACAGGATAAGGGCAAATTGTTCCGATTTCAAAGGACTACGTACGATACCCCAAATGGTTTACCAGCCACATGCGTTTGAAGCAACTATTCATGGATATTTTTATCAACGGGCAAGAGAAAAAGAAAAACGATTAGCTCGAAGATCGATTAATGGGGAAAGTTTTTGGCCGGCTAAATATAGTTTATGGTATTTTAAACCACCAGGAAATTGTCCATCGACATGGTATGATCAACCATTAGTCGCACGGTATAAGTCTCATTGTTTTTATGAGCCTACAGCTGAAACATGTCAAAACGTTTATAATACTTTTTAATTTATTACGCTAATAAAAATGTAAAAAATGAATAACTCCTGTTTCTAAATAAATAATAACAAAGTAAATGATTTTATTTATGGAGGGGTTATTATGGAAAACCAACAAAACCAAACTCATCAGAATTTGCACACTGGAAGTATTCCACAACAAATGAATCATGGTGGCCATGAAGTACTAGATGTTGGAGAAGTATTATCTGGTGCTATTGGTACAATGAATACCTATACACTTCTTAAAGATCATGTGCAGGATCAAGAGCTGCGCGGAATTCTTGATCGGCAATACCAATTTATGCAGCAAGAATATAATACAACAGTTGATTGCTTTAAGACAGGTCAAGATCCGCAAGTGCCAACTCAAAGTTATAAGATGCAACAAAATAATAACTTTATTTATGGACTGCAGCCCTCTCAGCCTAAAAAGCCGTTACAATCCGCGAATGAACTTACTGATGAATGTATTTCCGGATTAATGCTTGGAGCTGTTAAATCATCTGCATCGATGAAAACAGTTGCAGCATGTGAAACGACTAACCCTGTCGTTCGCCGCGTGTTAGCGGATTCGATTCCAAATTGCATCGAAATGGCCTATGAAATTTCACTGTATCAAAATAAACACCATTATTACCAAGTACCACAATTTGCACAACAAGATATGCAACAAATGCTAAATGCATATGCCCCTACCCAAGGGACGATTCAGCAGCCAAATAATTTTATGCATTAAGCATTACTTAAACACCATTTCAAAAGGAATGGTGTTTTCTTTTGAACAGGTGAAAATATTTCTCTTTTTTGCTAAAATATTAAATGATATCTGTAATAAAATAAATTTTAGTATGTATATGAAGGAGAAAACGATGGAAAAAGTATTAGTATTTGGACACAAAAACCCGGACACAGATACAATCTGTTCTGCTATTGCGTATGCACATTTAAAAAATAAGTTAGGAATTGACGCTGAGCCTGTTCGTTTAGGTGATGTAAACGGGGAAACAAAATATGCTCTTGATTATTTTAAAATGGAAGCACCTCGGTTTGTTGAAAAAGTTGCTAATGAAACGAAGGAAGTAATCTTAGTTGATCATAATGAACGACAACAAAGTGCTGAAGATATTGATCAAGTAAAAGTGTTAGAGGTAATCGATCACCACCGCATTGCAAATTTTGAAACAAGTGATCCTTTATATTATCGTGCTGAACCTGTTGGCTGTACAGCAACGATTTTAAATAAAATGTATAAAGAAAATGGTGTAGAAATTAGCAAGGAAGTTGCAGGATTAATGTTATCTGCAATTATTTCAGATTCACTTTTATTTAAATCACCTACATGTACAGAACAAGACATTGCTGCCGCTAAAGAACTTGCCAGCATTGCGGAAGTTGACGTTGATAGCTATGGGCTAGCTATGCTAAAGGCGGGTGCTGATTTAAGTGATAAAACGATTGATCAATTAGTTAGCTTAGATGCAAAGGAATTCCAAATGGGGAACTATAAGGTTGAAATTGCTCAAGTAAATGCAGTAGATATTAATGATGTGTTGAATCGTAAAGAAGAATTAGAAATGAAGCTAGCAACTGTAGTAGCCGAAAAGAATTTAGATTTATTCCTTTTTGTTGTTACAGATATTTTAAATAGTGATTCTACCGCAGTAGCAATTGGACAAGCGACAGATGCTGTAGAAAAAGCATTCAATGTAAAGTTAGAAAATAACCGTGCTTTACTCAACGGTGTAGTATCACGTAAGAAACAAATCGTTCCACAATTAACAGATGCATTAAAATAAAATGAAGTCGGGTAGATTCCCGACTTCATTTTATTTTAGTATTCAACTTTATCTCGTAAATGGGTCTTATTAAATTCCGTCATTTTTGGTTGGAAGTATTTATCGGTATATTTTGCTACGAATTTATCATTTTGCACATAACCTGCTCCCCACGTTGGATCCATCGTTAGCCATTTTCCGTTTATTTTTGCTTCGATCCATGCATGATTCTCTTTCAAAAATCCAGTCCCAGCTTTTCCAGTTATTACTCTTGCCTCAATATTACTTGCACGTAAAAGAGCACCTGCAAGATAAGCATAATCCTGACAAACGCCGGTTTTTAATTTTAATGTCTTAAGTGCATTATCATCCCACTCAAATTCATTGTTTTTAAATTTAGCAACATCGTAAGAAATTGTTTTTGCTGTATATTCGTAAATTGCTTTTGCTTTGTCAAGATTGTTCTTCTTATTCTTTGTCAATTTTTTTGCTAGATTGATAATTTTTGGGTTATCCGAAGGTATACCGCGTGAAGGTAATAAATCCCGTTTATCTTCATTTTCCGTGTTCTCAACAGTAAATGAAGCAACAGAAAAATAACGGAAATAGTTCGATTTTTCTTTTTTAATTTCTGGAACATTTATGGAAACCTCATACTCACCCGGTCCGAATCGTAGGTAAATTGAATCATCAAAACTAAAGTGAGTTACTGGTATAATATCGAGTGCTTCATCATTGCCTTTTTTCGTTTTAATATAAATATGTGATGTTTCATTAGCTAATTTTGCATTTGGGTCAATTTGGCCTTTTATATGATAGGAGAGCTTTGTGCGATCTCCGCCAAATTGCGGGGTCTCAAGTGTAATTCCTCTTTCTTCATAAGTTCGAAAATATTCGATCGGTTTCATTGTGCGAGTGGATTGATTATCGACAAAAAGTGTTGTGCCATATTGATAATAATTTTCTCTATTCTGATCTGGAACTAATACATTAATTTGATGGATGCCCTTTCCATAAAAAAGAGGGACTTCATAAGAAAACTTCCCATTTTTAATAGGAATTTCGTGTTTCCACTGGTTGCTATCTTTTTTAACTTCAATCATGATATTCTTAAAAGATGTTTGCGTTTCGATTGTGCCTGCGACAGTTATTAATTCCTTACCTAAGATAAAACCAGATTTAATATTATCCAGAGTTAGATGTGCTTCTTGAGCGAATGGGGTATAAGCAATATCTCTTTGTTTTATTGGATTAACATTTATTACTTCAAATGTGGAAAGATCATAATAATAATTTTCACGGTCCGTTGCAGGAAGCATTATATTTACAGAATATTTCCCTTCCCCATTATAAAAATGGATTTTGTTTGAAAACTGTCCATTCTTTATAGGAATATAGTATTCTTGTACTGTATTAGAATCAATCACATCGAGAGAACTGACTTTTACCCATACATATTTTTCTTTTAATAACTCATGTTTTTCAATTTTCCCCGCTATTTCAAGTTCTTTATTCACTGCGAAAGTTTTATACTTTGGATTAGATAGTGTGGCTCCTACCTTTTCACTATAGTTCGTCAGTGTTATTGGTTCTAAATCTAATTCACTGTTTTTTTCTTTTACTACAGTAGCATATTTCGCATTTTCTTTTTCTTCCTTTGTTACTTGTTGGTTCTCTTTATTGTTGCTTGTTTTTGAATTCGTATCATGGCTACATGCAGCGGTAGAAAGGAACAATATAGAAAGTAAACAATATAAGAATATTTTTTTTATAGGCATACTATTCCTCCTTTTGATTATATTTATATACAAATTTTCCCACATTCTTATCAGTTATATCATAATTAAGGTAATAATGAATATGAGCTGAAAAGACTATTTTATACATATGCGTTTATATAACTAAATAGGTAATAATAACAAAAAAGACGCACAGGGCGTCTTTTTTGTTCATTTCTTGTATGATCCTTACCAAAAATGTGCTTTAGCGTTACTTCTTAAAATGATTGTGTTTTGAGTAACTTGAGTTTGTCCATTCACTTGAGATTTCGTATGTTTTCGTCTTGTAGTATGATGGTGAAATAGCTCAGAGTGGGGATCCAAATGGTCTTTATAACTCATCTAAAATCACCTCTTTGGCAGGATTTATACTTCGAAATATCGATATTCAAGAGGAATATCTGTATTATCTTGTCAAGTTTGTACATAAAAAATACATCAATCCTAAAATTCGGTGTTCTATAAAAAACAATGTTATAATTAAAAATATCTTTTTGAAAAAATCGTGTTAGGGGTTTTTAGTAGTGAAATTGGTTTCTTGGAATGTTAATGGTATAAGAGCATGCATAAAAAAAGGATTTTTAGATTATTTTAATGATATAGATGCAGATATTTTTTGTATTCAAGAAACAAAATGTCAAGACGGTCAGGTCACATTAGATATACCAAACTATTATCAATATTGGAATTATGCTATTAAAAAAGGGTATTCCGGCACTGCTGTTTTTACGAAGAAAAAACCTTTATCTGTTAAGTATGGTATTGGAGAGCATGATAATGAACCTGAAGGTCGAATTATAACATTGGAATACGACCAATTTTTTTTAGTAAATGTTTACACACCTAATTCCCAAAGAGATTTAGCAAGATTAGATTTTCGCCTAAATTGGGAAGAACAGATTCGGGAGTATTTAGCAGAATTAGACCAAAAGAAACCGGTTATTTATTGTGGAGACTTAAATGTGGCACACAATGAAATTGATTTAAAAAATTCAAAGTCGAATATCGGAAATTCAGGTTTCACCAATGAAGAGCGAGAGAAGATGACAAAGCTTTTGGCTGGTGGATTTGTGGATACATTTCGATACATATATCCGGATAAAGAGGGGTCTTATTCCTGGTGGTCATACATGAACAAAGTAAGAGAGCGCAACATCGGTTGGAGAATCGATTATTTTATTGTTTCTAATAGATTAGTAGAGTTGATTAAAGATTCACAAATACACTCGCATGTTTTAGGAAGCGATCATTGTCCTGTCATGCTTGAAATAAAATAATAGGAAATGTTTTTTACACCCGGCGATAAGCGTCGGGTGTTTTTTTTTACCGAAATTTATCATCATACGCTAGTCGAATTCTTTCAATCTTAGTTTTTGAAGGAAATTTACAATTTTTCTCGAATATACTTAGTTGTGATTCAATTAGATTTTGTTTTGGAGGTAAACATGCAGTTTCCTGTTTATGTATTTGGTATCCACCCTCATTTTTTATTTGAAGCTATTGCTTATTTTATCGGATTCCGCGTCTATTTATATACGAGAAACAAAGAAAGAATTCCAATGGATAAAGCGATGTGGGTAATTGTCGGCGCTATATTCGGAGCAGCATTTGGCTCGAAATTTCTCTATTGGTTTGAAGATCCGTATAAGACGATTGAACATTGGACTAATTTCACATATATGTTAGAAGGAAAAACTATCGTAGGCGGATTATTAGGAGGACTCATTGGTGTTGAGTTCGCAAAAAAATGTATTGGCTGGAAAAGGTCAACAGGAGATGACTTTGTATTGCCCCTTACCGTTGGCATGATGCTTGGTAGAATTGGTTGTTTTCTAACCGGGATGGATGATCATACTTATGGTACAGCGACGACATGGATTACTGGAGTGGATTTCGGTGATGGAATCAAAAGGCATCCGACCCAGCTTTATGAAATTGTATTTTTATTTACTTTAATTTTCATACTTCTTACGATAAAAAAGAAGAAAACAATACTATGGGAAGGCTATTTATTTCAGCTATTTATGTTGTCCTATCTTGTTTTTCGCTTGATTATTGATTTTATCAAGCCTACCCCACATCCGTATTTTTACTTAAATAATATCCAAGTTGCATGTTTAATCGGAATCGTTTATTACATTCACTTAATGATTAAAAAAGGAAAACATCATCTACATTTTAGAAAAGGGGAGGAACAAATTCATGCCAAATAGACCGTATACCTATTATGATCTAACTATCAGTATTTGCTCTAAGTGTTTAAGAAAAGTAGAAGCAAAGATAATTTTCGAAAATGAAAACGTTTATATGGTTAAAACATGTATGAAACATGGAAGAGAAAAGGTGTTAATTTCAACGGATATCGACTATTACAAATGGTGTCGAGATTTTATCAAGCCGTCCGAAATGCCGCATCGCTGGAATACTCCAATAAAATATGGATGTCCCTATGATTGCGGTCTCTGTCCTGACCATGAACAACATAGCTGCCTTACCCTATTGGAAATTACGGAAAGATGTAATTTAAAGTGTCCAATATGTTATGCAGAATCCTCCCCGCAAAAAGGGACTTTTCGTTCGTTAGAACAAATTGAGTTTATGCTGAATGCGATTGTTGAAAATGAAAAAGAACCCGATATTATTCAAATTAGTGGAGGAGAACCAACGATTCATCCACAGTTTTTTGAAATTTTAGATCTTGTAAAATCTAAACCAGTTAAACATATTATGGTCAATACGAATGGATTGAAGATCGCAAACGATAAAGAGTTTGTTAAGCGTCTGGCAACGTATTTACCAGGCTTTGAAATTTATCTCCAATTTGATAGTTTTGAAGCGGATGCACTAAAAGAATTAAGGGGAGTCGATCTTACAAAGATAAGACAAAAAGCGATCGAGCGCTTAAATGAATATAATATTTCAACCACATTAGTCGTCACATTAAAAAAAGGTCTAAACGATCATGAGGTAGGAAAGATTATCCAATATGGGTTAGAGCAAAAATGTGTGCGAGGAGTGACTTTTCAACCAATTCAAAGTGCTGGACGATTAGAGGATTTCAATCCAGAAGCGGATCGCTTAACATTAAGTGAAGTAAGACAAATGATTATTGATCAATCGAGTGTTTTCGGTGAAAAGGATATAGTTCCTGTCCCGTGTCATCCTGACTCTTTAGCAATGGGATATGCTTTTAAGAAGAACGGACTGGTTACCCCACTAACCGGGATGATTGACCATAATATTTTATTAGAAGGAGAAAGGAATACAATTGTTTTCGAACAAGATGAAAATATTCGCAATATGATCTTTAATTTATTTTCATTGAATCATTCACCAAGTTCATCAGCGTTATCCTTTAAAGATTTACTTTGCTGTCTTCCAAAAGTCGATATACCTGGCGATATTGGCTACGATAATGTTTTTCGTGTCATTATTATGCAATTCCAAGATGCTTATAATTTCGATGTTCGTTCAGTCAAAAAATCATGTGTACACATCGCCCATCCAGATGGAAGGATTATTCCTTTTGATACTTATAATTTATTTTATCGGGATGAAAAAGAACAGGAATTAAAAAAAATACAAGAGGAAATCATGTCTACACGTTAATTTCTGCTTTATAAGAATAGTATTCTATTAAAGGGGGAAGAGAATGTACAGCGAAGAAAACGGTAGTAATAAGCAAAGTGTTAATAGAGATGAAGGGAACGTATGGGTTGGAATTGGAATAGGGTTTCTAATTTATTTCATTCCTTCGTTGTTTACTATTTTCGGGTTATTTCCGATCGCTTTTATCGCTCCGATTATACATGTTGCGGCCATCATCTACTTTTTCACCAAGAATAAGAAGATGACTGGAATCGGCCTTTTGATATTTGCTGGTATCGCAATTTTGTTAATTACTGCCTGTTTTGGTTTTGTCATATATAGTTTGAATAACTATCAAGGATAAACATACAGAAGGTAACGGATTACTAGAAATTGAAACTTTTCTCAAAAATCCTCGTCTAACATTTATAGTTGTTGTTACTTGAAGGGGGTTTCACATGAAAATAAAAATAATCATTGCTGCCATTTCCGTTCTTCTCTTAATTGCGGTTGCTTGGGCAAGTTATACTTTTATTCAAATAAAGAAAACAGCAAAAGAAGAGCCACCCAATGATATTCCATATATAATTATTCTTGGTGCAAAGGTAAATGGAGAAAAAATGTCCAAAGCGTTGTCCGAACGGGCAAAAGTGGGACTAGAATATTTAAGGGAAAACAAAAAATCAAAGGTAATAGTTACCGGTGGCCAAGGTCCAGATGAGAAAATTACAGAGGCAGAAGCGCTTCGTCGCTACATGATGGACAATGGAATATCTAAGGATCGTATTTTAATGGAAGATACATCCGTTAGCACATATGAGAATATTAAATTCGCTAAAAAACTTTATTCAATTGATGAAGCCGTCATAGTTAGTAGTGATTTTCATTTGTACCGTGCAATCCAGTTGGCGACTGCACAAGGGATAAAGGCATACCCACTTGCTGCAGATACGCCGAAGGTTGTAAAAATGAAATTATATGCAAGGGAATTATTGGCCATACTAAAGTGGAAAATTATCGGTGATTAACATACCTCTTTACCGAAAATTCAAACTTTGTTAAAATGAAAATGAATACGTTAATAAAAAGGAGTGGTAAAGGTCTTATGAGTATGTCTGTTGTTTTTCAAATGGTTTGAGCATAGAACGGGATAAGTCTGCCTATTTTTGCTAAACCAATCGTAAAACAACGGATAATCTGACCTTTATTCTTAAAAACGTTCGTGATTTAGAATGCTTCATTCTAATGGAACGAGGAAGGTAGGGTGATTTCCCTGCCTTTTTTTATATACAATTGAATAAAAGTAGACGAATAATTGAAAATCGTCTTGATCTTCGAAAACCTCCAAGTTTTACGATTGGTTCTATTTAAAAAGAACTTGTGGAGGGAACATATATGAGTATTTTAAACGTAGAAAAAGTAACCCATTATTATAGTGATCAATTAGTGTTTAAAGAAATTGATTTTCGTTTATTAACGAATGAAAGGGTCGGCTTAGTCGGACCAAACGGAGCGGGAAAAACAACATTGTTGAAGATTTTATCAGGCACACTACTGCCTGATCATGGGAAAATTGAGAAACTGCCTAATATTCGGATAGGTTATTTAGAGCAGCATATCAATTTAATAGAAGGTTTAAGTATACATGATTATTTACGAAGTGCATTTAAGAATTTATTTGAGTTAGAAAATGAAATGCTTCAACTAACCTTTGAAATGGCTTCAAGTCATTCCGAACAATTAAAATCTCAATTGAATAGATATTCACACATACAGGAGCAGTTGGAGTTTTATGATTTTTATTCAATTGATAAAAAAATAGAAGAAATTTCATTCGGTCTTGGTATTCATCTATTAGGTATGAACACGGATGTATCAAACCTAAGCGGTGGTCAGAGGACAAAATTATTGCTTGCCAAGCTTTTATTGAGTGAACCAGATATTTTATTATTGGATGAACCAACGAACTATTTGGATTATGCGCATATTCAGTGGTTAAAGGATTATTTATTAAATTACAAGAATTCTTTCATTTTGATATCCCATGATACTGATTTTCTAAATGAGATCGTAAACGTGATTTATCATTTGGAACATAAACAGTTAACAAGATATGTAGGTAACTATCAGCAGTTTTTAGATGCTTATGAACAACGGAAACATCAATTGCATGATGCTTATGAAAAACAACAAGAGGAGATTCGAAAGCTTGAAACATATATCCAAAAGAACAAGGCACGTGCATCTACAACTAAACAAGCTAAATCACGCGAAAAAAGATTAATGAAAATGGAGCGAATGGATAAACCGCTAGAACTACCAACGCCTAGATATAAATTTACATTATCTGAACGACCAACTAGTGTCATTGTTGAAACTAAAAAATTGATGGTTGGTTATACAAAACCTTTGCTTTCCCCTTTAACGGTCAAAATAAAAAGGGGAGAAAAAGTAGCAATAAAGGGGCATAATGGAATTGGCAAGTCTACAATGTTAAAGACAATAATCGGTGAACTTGCACCGATAGATGGGAACATCAGCTTCGGACAGAATGTTAAACCTGCTTACTTTTCACAGGAATGGAATACTTCTTCTAATATGACGCCACTAGAGTTTATTTGGTCAATGAATGAAGAGATGACACAAAAAGAAATTCGTCTAGCGCTTGCTCGTGCAGGCATAAGAAACGACCATATGTTTCAATCATTGCATTCTTTAAGTGGTGGGGAGCAAACAAAGGTAAGATTGGCTCAATTAATGCTGGAAAAAAGTAATTGGCTAATTCTTGACGAACCGACTAATCATTTAGATGTTCAAGCAAAGTCTGCACTATCCGAAGCATTAAGAAAATATGAAGGAACCGTTTTAATTGTTTCACATGAACCGCAATTTTATTCAGAATGGTGTACCCAGATTTGGGATTTGGATGAATACAGGAACTAAGGTCTCATTCGATGGCCATATGGACTTTGTTAGGAGTTAAAATTTCGGCAAAAATAACTGGAAATTTTAAGAGAGGAAATGAGCGTAATCCAAATTGATATTATATATCAGCATCTATAATTGCGCCTTGTTTCACATAACGAATAATTTTTTTTGATTCCAATTCAACGCGTTTCCGCATATAGGGATGATTAAACCAACTAGCTTCCATGGAAGTTTGATTTTCAACAGGACAAAGTGAAAAATCAATCCAATCCGGCATATATGTTTTCAAATTAAGGTATATTCTTCGCATGTGCGGAAACGTTGTAACAATAAGCAATCGTTGAATCTTGTGTAATTGAAATTCCCTATCTAGGACAAGTAAAGAGGCAAGAACATTTTCTTTCGTGTGCATGGACATTGTTTCAACTAATATATCATTATCTGGAATCCCTAACTCAATCGCTTTTGATTTTAAAAGTAAAGCTTCACATAATCCAGAGTTATTCCAAATCGCACCACCTGAAAATAATATTTTCTTTGCCCTTCCTTTTTGATATAACTGAATGGCCTTAGGTAACCGATATTGAACAGCTGATTTACTGCCTGGTACGAATATACATTCTCCATTTTTCTTATCATCAGAAATATTGGAATAGATCAAGCGAGTCATTATTTCGTTGGTTAAGTGATTTTCATCTAATTCCGATATTCTCATTTTTTCACCTCTGGAAATAGTTCACTAATTAGTTCATAATATTTAGTCTTAGTTCTGCCCTCATATATATTACGAATACTTTAGCTGTTTAGTATGTTTGAATATATATATATTTACGTATTTTCAATACATATATGCTTTAAATCTTATTTCATTAATAGATCTGATAAAATATACATTTACAAAATTGCAAAAATGTTAACAGTACATGCTTCTTAGTTTATAATTAAATTCTCCATTCAATTGAAAAATATGAGGTGGCAAAGTGAAACAAATAACAATTGGAATAGTAGCTCATGTTGATGCAGGAAAAACGACGTTTGCTGAACAGCTCTTATTTCATACGAAAAGTATCCGTCACCGAGGAAGAGTCGACCATCAAGATGCATTTATGGATAACCATCATATAGAAAAGGCAAGAGGAATAACTGTATTTTCCGAACAAGCCCACTTTGTTTATAACGATACGATGTACCATCTAATCGATACACCGGGACATGTTGATTTTTCTTCTGAAATGGAACGATCCATTCAGATAATGGATTACGCAATCGTTATTATTAGTGCAGTCGAAGGTGTAGAGGGACATACAGAAACGGTGTGGCAATTACTTAGGCAGTATAATGTCCCAACCTTTTTCTTTATAAATAAAACGGACCGTGTTGGTGCAGAATTAAATCGCGTGATTGGTGAGATTCAGACAGAGTTATCCTCAAATGTGTTTTACATCGATCAATCTTTAAAAAAAGTGATACTAAATCAAAACGTAATTGAATGGTTAGCCGAAAAAAACGACATATTGTTGGAAAAATTTTTGAACGACGATTACAATTCAGGGATATGGCTATTATCGATGAAAGAAATGATTAAATCAAATGCAATTTTTCCAATATTAAGTGGCTCAGCTCTCCAAGACATAGGAATTTCTACTTTTATTAAAACAATCGATGAATTAACTTTTGCCCATTTTGATTCAAATTGTTCATTCTCCGGGAAAGTGTATAAAATAAGACACGATGAAAAGGGAACAAAACTTGCTTATATAAAAGTATTAAGCGGGACATTGAATGTACGTGATGTCATTCATTATGCTGTTGGTGAAAATCAAGTTTCAGAGAAAGTGACCCAAATGAGAAGATACAATGGGAAGAAATATGAAATTATTGATCAAATAAGTGCAGGTGAATTAGTTGCAGTTACCGGATTATCAGCTGTTTCTGTCGGTTCGCGTCTAGGTTGTTTAGAGGAAGAGAACATAGGTAATACAATGGTACCGACACTAAAGTCAAAGGTCATTTTTGATGCTTCTTATCATATAAAAGATGTTTTATCTTGCTTACAGTTATTAGATATGGAAGACCCCAGTTTAAAATTAACTTGGGATGAAAGCCTACAAGAAATCCATATTCATGTGATGGGAAGCATTCAGCTGGAAATTCTTCAGCAAATTATTATGGATCGGTTTCAGCTAGCAGTTACATTTGATAAGCCGAATATATTATACAAGGAAACGATTAATACAACAGTCATTGGGTATGGTCATTTTGAACCATTAAAGCATTACGCAGAGGTACATATAAAATTAGAGCCATCACAACGATCAAGGGGAATCAGTTTTCAAAGTGTATGTCACACAGATGATCTCATCGTTGGATATCAAAATTTAGTGAAACATTATTTACTTGAGAAAGAGCATCGAGGTATTTTAACGGGATCTCCTCTTACAGATATGAAAATCACTTTATTAACTGGAAGGGCACACAATAAACATACGAGTGGTGGAGATTTTAAGGAAGCGACACTTAGAGCGTTAAGGCAAGGACTTGAGAAGGCTGAAATAATATTGTTAGAACCTTTCTATGAGTTTAAAATTAAAGTAGATCTAGATGATATGGGAAGGGTCCTCTCTGACATACAAGCATCGTATGGCATATTTAATCCGCCTGAAATAAACAGTAATAAAGCCATTATTACTGGGAGTGTTCCTGTAGCCACCTTTATCGGCTATAGTACGGTTTTCGCCTCTTTTACCCATGGAAAGGGTTCGTTATCGCTTCAGTTTGGCGGCTATCATCAATGCCATAATGAAAAAGAAGTGATTGAACAGATCGCATACAATAAAAATGCAGATAAAGAATACAGTTCTTCATCGATATTTTGCTCAAAAGGTCAAGGGTTTATAGTTCCGTGGGATGAAGCAGAAGAGAAGATGCATTGTTTATAAAAAAATTATTTTATACATACTACTTGATGTGTATAATAATCAAAGTATACTAATTTATAGGTTTTGAAGGGACGGCATTCATAAATGAACATTACAGGATTTACACTAGAAAAGCTTGAAGACCCAACAGGAATATTAGTCGGAGACCGTTATGAATACATAATTGATATCGAAGTACCTGAAGATGATGAACTTTTTTCTGAAAAAGGATTATTTGTTAAGGTTATATATGTGGTAGATGGTAATGAACAACGTATTGCGCAATATCAAATTTTTGAGAAAATCACACACACGTATTTAGACTTTGAACTAGAGGAAGAAGAATTACAATTGATACATGTATTTTGTAAAGAAAATCTTGAATCACTTTAAAGTTTAAAGAGAAGAATCGTATAGTATAGATAAAAAAAGCAGGTTTTGTCTGCTTTTTTTATTTTTTTTCAATTTCAGAAAGTAGTGAATCAATAGTAACTTTCCATGGAGTAAGCGGTGAAGTTCTCATTAATTGAAAAGATACTCGAGTTTTTAACGCTCCTTTTTCTTTTATAAACATTTGGAGATCAACAGGAACTGTATAAGAAATTATCTGTGCGTCTGTTTTATTTGTCGCTTGTCTATTCCACCGAATGGTATCAATCTTATCCAGTTTATTTATCTGTTTTTCAATATTTTTTTGTTTGCTGATTGCTACTTTTTTGATTAGCCCTTTATCTCCATTCTTAATAAAGACCATTAGTGCATCTGTGACTTGATTTGGCGTCGCATTGACTAAATATTCGTCAATTTTCCCCGCAGCTTTAAGTATCATTAATTGATGTGATAAATCTGATCTCTCCGTTTTGTGTGTCGTACTTCCAATGAAATGAATGCAAAAGTGACCAGGAAAACCATTTTGAAGAGCACCAGCTCCATGGGGCATCCCGTGCATGGAAGCAGTGATTAAACGATCCTTTGCTAATATTAATATTGCTCTACGACGCCAGCTCCAGTGACCGTGATAAATATCTTTCATAATTTTTGTATCTTTCCTCGTTAGCGGCTGCACATCCGCATGATGCTTTCCAGCCCTTCTTTGCACGTCAAAACTCTTCCCGGATTCCACATCAATTACAGTGAACTTTGACATTTTAGGGATGATTTTATTTACTTCTTTCCAATGCTGCGATTCTATCTGAAAATTGATTGGAAACCCATTAGTCTGTATGTTACTAGCATATGTGTATGTGTAAAAAGGATATATCGTTAGGACGAGGAATATAGACAGTAGAAGTTTTATCATTTTTAGTAACTCCACCTTTATTTTGATTGATTAATTTGTATTTTTTCCAAACTTAGTTAAGGAATAGCTATAAAATGTTGGAAATCATTGTATTCAAACAAGAAGTTTTTTTCTGTAATATTTTTTCGTTCTATTCGTCTAATGAATAAAGGAGGGGAGACGTTTGGGGGGATATTCAATTGAAGAGTTATTTCAGAAATATGAACAAGATATCACAAGTTATTTAATTTATTATACAGGTTCCGCGGATGTCGAGGATTTAGTACAGGATACTTTTTTAATAGCAATGAGAAATTTATCAAACTTCCGAGAGAATTCGCATCCAAAAACATGGTTAATCTCAATTGCAAGAAATATTGTTATCGATAAGTTTCGAAGAAGAATATTATGGCGGAAAATCAAAAATATATTATCAACTGAACAAAACACGTTAGATACCGTTGAAATGGAAATAATCAAAAAGCAAGAAAATAATCAATTATATAAGGCAATTTATAAGCTACCTACACAATATAGAGAAGTAGTCATCCTTCGTGGAATAATGGAACTATCAGCAAAAGAAGCGAGTGACATAGTAAAATGTAGTCCAAATAAAGTGAATGTTCTGTACCATCGTTCATTAAAAAAATTAAGAGAAATTTTAAAGAAGGAGGGATATACTTATGGAGGAAATCAAAGATATAAAGGAAAGTCTAAAAAATCTTCCTAAATATTCTTTAAATACTGAGCAAAAGCAGAAAATATTACTTTCGCTACAGACAAAACAACTGCCAATGAAGAGAAGGCAATATAAGTTACCAATCATTTCATTTGCAACATGCTTGTCTATCCTTTTTTTATTAATTTTTACCCAGCTACTGATAAGTAATCAACCACATCCTCAAAAGACTTTAACCCAGTTAAATGGTCAAAAAGGAAAAATGTTTACACTTCCTGATACGAAACAAGAAGTGTTAGGGATTGAAAACAAGGTAGGGATTTTAAATGTATTTAATCATTTTGTTGCAAAAGACGAGAGAAGGGTTGCAAAGCTAATGCTCTATTTCTGGGGAAACCCAAATGCACTGGTATCAAAAAAATATCGTGTTGAAGCAGTTAATCAATTTGGCCAAAAATTATTACTGTCTGAAGGAGATCTTTCTTCAGGTTTAAATAATGAAGATGCACATACATTAACGCAGTTTTCCCCATTTCCAGTGGAGGGAAAGTGGCAACTCTCATTTTATGTTGATGATAAATTATACGATGAGTTTACACTTGATGTTTTACCGCCATTTCCGAAAACTAAACATTATATTTTAAATGATTCTCCGAAAGAATTGATCATTGGAAAGCAAGAGCGGATTAGTATTGAGAGTTCCTGGAAAAATAAAAAAGAAATAACTGTAAAGCTATTTGATGATAAAGGTAAAGTAGTTGATCAACAAATCTTTGAGAGAGAAGAAATGAATTATCGTGACGCAAGTTCAAATGATCTCATTTATTTCTTTAATGGAAAGCTTACATTTCCTAAGAAGTCTACTTGGACGTTAGAAATAGATGGAGAAAAAACAAAATTTTTCGGCAACTAAAATGCCCTAATCTAAGCTCGGGGGAGATCACGATCATTTGACCATTGATAAAAACAATAGATGAACACAAGATAAAATGTATAACCAATAAATGAATAAAGGTGATTCCACGAATCACTATGTGCAAAATAACCGATTGATTCTGAAAATCTTTCACCAACTGTCATCAACATACTTAGCATAAATATTAATATGACTTTTTTGCTTAAACTCAATATATTACAAAGAAGAAGAAAGAAACTTGTTAATAGCGGCAATCCTACACAAGTAAAAAGAATATTGAATGAAAATATATGTGGCAATGGTCTTTTTGGGAAGGTATAAAGCGTTTTACCTATAAAGAATAAGTCCAGATATGTGCCTAATAATGATGCAAGTAACAGGGTGGGAATGTTTGTTCTAATCCATAAATGAAAGAGCCTTTTTCGTGATTGCTGCCAGTTCAAGTCTTTCGAGTGTTTTACAATACTCATGTTTAATCTCTCCGTCTACATGTTCTTTTGAATCAATAAGATAATAGATTACTTGCCAATTTGAGTACCAGTCGCCGAGTTCAGCATCTTGATGCTCCTGATTTTTCCAAGCGTATTCTAATTTCGGACTATAGAATCGTGGGGAATTAGGAAGTAATTGACACGATTTTAACCTTGTTTTTACAAATCGACCAGGCGTATCCTCGTTAACATCGTTAAATATCTGCGGCCAATAGTCTTTGCGTGATGCACTATGCGGATGGCTACTGGCCCAATTTTCAGTAAGAGCTAAAAGATTACGATTAATAAATAGAATATTATATAAGCGTTTACCTAAAAGAATACGCTCATGTAAATTTAAAAAATGGTTCAATGTTTGTCCGGATAAACAAAGTTGTTTATTTTTTACATAAGGGAAGAGGATTTGGTTCATTGAAAGGATATCCTGTAATTTAAACTCAATTGTTCCGAAAACGTCTTTTTTAAATAACGGATTATTAATCACTCTTTTTTCTAAATAATTTTGCTCATTTACAATTAAAGCTATGGCCAATTTGTATGGATCTTTATCCTGCCAAAACTGATTCCATACAGCAACCATAAATTTGGATACATGTAAATGGGGGAGGAGATGAAAGAGGTTTTGCCCTTTCATTTTACTTTCTTCATACACTAGAAATTGTGGGTATGCATCTTGAAAGATTAACCAATTTCCTCTTTCCAAAAATGTAAAAAAGGAAGTAGCTTCTTTTTTTGACAGTAGTTTTGATAAAATGCTCCCTTTTAAGTCAGTCATATTCCATCCACCATTTCTTGATACCATATGTCCTAAAAATGCCCAATGAATTTCTGGATGCCTTTGATAAAAATCAAGATAAGCGTTCGTTCTTGTAATATTGTTTTTGTTTAGCGAGTATGTTTGTTCTTTAATACGCCTAATGATAAATTCTTCCTTTGGTAATAGCTTAATGTTGACATTCCTTGTTAATTCTTTTTTGATTTTTATAAGGGATTTAGAAAGTAATTTACTTTTTTGTTTATTGAACATTAGCAATCGAATAATTCCCTCCTCGATATATAACCTTATAATGAAGAGAATTTTTGCAGTAAAGTTTTATCTGTTTTTGTTTATTTTATTATGTAGAATTAAAAGAAATGATAAGTAAAATATTTTTCCAAATGAAAAAGCTAGAGGTTTTAAAAATTTACCTCTAGCATTTTTTGATTTTTGAGGGATTGTTAATTTTATAATAAACTGGAGTATCGATGATGAATTTTTCTTCAACATCTTTTCCTTTAGGTAATTTCTTTTTCACTATTTTCCCATTGAATTCTAGTGTATCTTTTGGAAGTAGTTCTAATTTCTTTAATGTTTTTGAGTGAGAACACCAGCTAAGACCAATTTCAAGCGGAGTCTCTTCATGAATAACGACATTTTCTAGAATGATAACCTCATCATTTTCTTCATTAAAATTATTCCAACTTAATGCAAATTGCTTAACCACCGCTGTAAAGTGCACTTTTTCTTCTGGTAATTGGATCTTTCCCGGTTTCTGTTGTTTTTCTTCCTCCTTAGTTGTTTCATTATGTACTTCTTCAGCGTTTTTCTCTTTACTCTGAGTAGTTTTCGTTTCAAGTTTTTGTTTAGGAGATGGTTCGCTGTTACTAGTTGAGACATAAACTTTTCCGAAACTCGGTGATTGCATCTCCTTTAAATAGGCAGGGTGGATGCAGCATAATTTCCCATCTTCAAATTCAATAATAACTGTATTATATTCCTCTGATTGTCCATATATTTCATATCCAATTATTTTAACAGCGCTTTTTTGCGTATCGTCTTTAAACCAGAATTGTTTTTTTACTTCTTTTGTGGTGGATAAACCCCATTCTCGAACTTTTTCTTCATAGTGGTTTTCATCTAGAAATTGAGAATAGTCTCCCTTTGGAGGAAGAAACAATGTGTTATTTGTCACCTGATCCACATCCTTTCCTAATCATTGTACACGAATATCCTACTTGTAGAAAATAGAAAACAGGGAATAGATAGACAGAATATATATCAACAATCGAGGAATCGTTTTTTATTTCAACTCTTGAATGAGGGCTTTGCTTGATTGGAGAGCGGTGAAAAGGCAACCACCAACAAACGTTCCTTCAAGAGAACGATAGCCATGTATTCCGCCACCCCCAAACCCAGACACTTCCCCGGCAGCATAAAGTCCATTAACTGGATTACCCGATGAATTTAATACACGACCTGATAAATCGGTTTGTAATCCTCCAAGCGTTTTTCGACTTAAGATATTTAGTCGAACAGCAATTAATGGACCGTTTTTCGGATCGAGAATTTTATGTGGTTTTGCCACACGAATAAGTTTATCACCAAGATACTTACGAGCACCACGTAAAGCAGTAATTTGTAAGTCTTTTGTAAACGTATTTTCCATTTCTCGATCCCTAGCAATGATTTGACGCTCTATATCCTCAAACTTGAGTAACCCAGTGCCCGTAAGTTTATTCATTCCTTCTACTAACGTTTGTAAATTATGAGCAATGACAAAATCTTCTCCTTTATCCATGAAAGCTTGAACAGGAGGAGTGGCCCCCGGTTTTACTCGAGACAATACTTGTCTTATACTTTTACCTGTTAAATCCGGATTCTGTTCTGATCCAGAAAGTGCAAATTCTTTTTCTATTATTTTTTGCGTTAAAATAAACCAAGAATAATCATATCCCGATGCTTGAATTGCCTCTAGTGTTCCTAATGTATCAAATCCCGGGAAATTTGGAGCTGGGAAACGTTGACCTTTCGCATCAAGCCAAAGTGAGGAAGGACCTGGAAGGATACGAATACCATGCATGGGCCAGATCGGATCCCAATTTTTAATTCCTTCTGTATAATGCCACATACGATCCCTATTTACGATTCGGCCGCCAGCTTTTTCGGTTATGGCCAACATGCGACCATCCACATGCTTTGGTACACCGGAAATCATATTATTTGGAGGAGTACCCAATCTTTTGGGCCAATTTTCCCTAATCAACTCATGATTCCCACCAATTCCACCGCTTGTCACAATGACTGCTTGGGAATAAAATTCGAAGTCACCAATTACTTCCCGTGAACTTGATTGACCACGAGCATCTGTGCTAGGCACTAATTTGGATCCGTGTACTCCAATGACTGAGCCATTTTGGGTTATTAATGAATCAACTCTATGTCTAGGTCGAAAATCAACAAGACCTCTTTTAATTGCATTTCGAACTCTTGTTTCAAACGGTTTTACAATTCCTGGTCCCGTACCCCATACAATATGAAATCGAGGAACTGAGTTACCATGTCCCTCCGCCAGATAACCCCCGCGTTCCGCCCAACCAACGACAGGGAAGAAACGTACACCTTGTGCATATAACCATTCTCTTTTTTCACCGGCTGCAAAGTCAACATAGGCCTCGGCCCATTTTTTTCCCCAATAATCCTCATCTTCAAGTCTATCAAATCCCGCTGTACCTAACCAGTCTTGCCAAGCTAGATCCCGTGAATCCTTAATTCCCATTCTACGTTGTTCCGGTGAATCCACAAGAAATAATCCACCAAATGACCACCACGCTTGGCCGCCCAATGATGCTTCTGGTTCTTGGTCAAGTAGTAAAACGCGTTTATTTGCGTCTCCGAGTTCCGCAGTTGCTACTAAACCAGATAAACCAGCACCTATGACAATTACATCATATTCCATTTATATCCCCCTAAAATAATAAATTTTGCAATAGATTATTATTAGAATATAAAAACTAATAGGAATTTATTGATAATATTTATATTATAATCCGGTGTCCATTTAAAGTAAATGTGACATAACCCATTGAGGTGATGTTGAAACATGGAAATAAATGTTGAAGTTTGTAATTTTTTTGTCACCCTTTTTTAGGATATACCTATTATACTAGTTGAAGTAGAAAAACACGAAGGTGATTAAATGACTAACAGGCGAAAACAGAGAAAAAAAAGAATAATTTTTGAGATAGGCGCACTGGTGATTATCTTATTATTTATTGTCGGATTTTCTTTTAGAGGAACTGAAGATGATGTAATAGTGGCAGTTCAAAAACATGGCCCTCCTAATGAAATACCTATGTTGAAAAATTCCCCTGAACTAAAACAAACGATGAAAGGTTCAACCTATGCAGATTCTATTATTCAGAAAGAAAAGGAACTGATTCAACAGGAGGAAAATCAAAAGATTGTTTATTTAACTTTTGATGACGGACCCTCATCCGATGCAAACCAGTTACTTGATGTTTTAGACCATTATCGTGCAAAGGCTACATTTTTCATGTTAGCTCCTCAAATAAAAGCACATCCGGAAGTTGTTAAACGGATGGTAAAAACGGGATATGCCGTAGGTCTCCATGGTGTTACACACGACGCTCATCAATTTTATCATTCAAAGAAAAGTCCATTGCATGAAATGCAAGAGGACCAAAAGGTACTTGAGAAAATTACTGGTGTGAAATCGACACTCATTCGAACCCCATATGGCAGTGTTCCTTATATGTTGGATTCCTATCGAAAGGAAATTGAATCATACGGATTTCAGCTATGGGATTGGGATATTGATAGCGATGATTGGAAATCAAACAGTAAGGCATTTGTTTATCGTGTTATAAATGAAATTAAACTTATGGAAAGTGTCGGAAAGCACCCTGTTATATTAATGCATGATCGCGGTCCGACAATTAAATATTTACCAATATTATTAAATTGGTTAAATAAAAATCATTTTGTTACTAAAAATCTTGAAGAAAGTATGGACGCATATAGTTTTAAATGTAATGACCGTTGTCATCCTTTTGGCTCATAAAATCATAGATTACCAGAAAGGGGGATAAAGGTGAAAAAGTGTGCAACAAAAACATCTGTTCTTATCGTAGCGATTGTTATAGCATGTATATCAATTCTGACAGGTTGTGAATCAGTAAATAAAGAGATTGCAACGATTTATCTTCACTTAGAAAAAGCCGCAAAGGAAGAATCAAATTTAAATAAATATCAAAAAGATCTGAATAACTTGCAAAAACAAGAAAATGATCTCTATACATCGATACTTGATTTAAAAGTTACGAGTAGAAAAATTGACCCAATACTTGAGAAAGCACGTGAATCATTACAAAAGCGACAAAAACTTATACAAAATGAAAATAGTATTATCGAAAATTCATATAAAGAAGTAAAAAAAATTAAGACGATTATGGAAAAAATTGATGATCAAACACTTCGTAACAAATCGGAGAAAATGGCGAAATCAATTAAAAAACGTTATGAAATATTCAAGAAGATATACTACTTGTCAAATGAAAATATAAAAACTGACCAAAAGTTGTATAATTATTTGCAACAAAAAAACATCCATATTAAAAATTATAATAAACAAATTAAGAAATTAAACAAAGATACTAATCAATTAAAAGAACTGGAAAAAAAGTTTAATTTTTATACGGATCAGTATAATAATGCAAAAATGACGCTTTATAAAGCGGGAAATTTAAAATGGTCTTCAAAATAATGGCTTAGTTAATTTGCAACTTAGGATAAATTATAGGCAACTTTTCTTAAATTTTCTTCATCTGATAGATGGTTGTTTAAGAAAAGGGCCTTTTTACTATGCGTGGTTTACATTGCTCATTATCATTTCATTAATGGGAAGTATGATCTCGAAGGTGGTCCCAATCCCCAGTTGACTTGAAATATGGATTTTACCTTTATGGTTTTCAATTATTTTAAAACATGTAGTTAAACCAAGACCGGTTCCTTTTTCTTTTGTAGTATAAAAGGGTTGTCCAATTTTAGTGAGTAGTTCCTCTGATATGCCACAACCGGTATCTTTAATGTAAAGAGAAACAAAATTATTAGATTGACATTGCACGATTTCAATTTTTCCATTATACCCAATGGATTCCATCGCATTCTTCAGAATATTTATTAAAACTTGTTTTAACTGGTTTTCATCTCCATATATCCATAACGGTTCAGCCGATTTATGATTATTTATTTCAACATTATCCATATTCGCTTTGGAGATAAGCAAAGCTACAACATAGTCTATTGTTTTCAAAATATCGAATGTTTGAAAGGAAACGGACTGTGGCTTGGATAGCATTAATAGCTCTCCCAGGACGAGTTCAATTCTTTCGATTTCAGAGAAAATTATTCTTATGTATTCCAGATCCAGTTCTTTTCTTTCCTTCAATAATTGCAAAAATCCTGAAATTGACGTCAAAGGGTTTCTAACTTCATGGGCGATGGCAGCAGATAGCTGTGCTATAACACTTAATTTTTCCGATTGAATGGTCAGATCTTCATTAAGTTGAAGTAACTCCTGTTCTGAGAATTTCCGTTCAGTAATATCAGTAAGTGTTCCAACGGTAGATAACAAATTATTATGCACATCATAGTTATATTTCATATTTAGTTCTACCCACACAAAGCCACCGCTATTTTTCCGAAAACGTATTTCTTTTCTAATGCTCATATGCGAAGTGCCATTATTATTGTAAATATTGTCTGCAATGAATTGGTCTTCATGGTAAACAAACGATTGTAATTGTACTCCGATACTTTCATCAAAAGTAAAGCCCGTAAGATTCTCCCATGTGGGATTTAACATAATGAAATTCCCACAATTATCCGTTTGATAAACAACTTGATTTAAATTATTAAAAACATAATTGGTTTCATCTAATAACTTTTTATATTTTTCTTCACTGATTGTTAGATTTTTAAGAAGAAATTTTGAATGGTCATAGTAGGATGCGATCCACCAAACAATAGCAGCTAAGATAATCGTATAAGACAGATCTAATAACATATTAAAATGGTAGTTGTAATAACCATAAAATATGGAGTTCCATAATGTAACAGCAAAAACAAAAAAAGTAGTAGCAACAATTCTTCCCGTAAACTTGCCGAACATAGCATCAACACCATTCATTTAGAATATATCTAGCATAACCGAAAAGACCTAATTACGGAATAATAATTTACGGAATATTTAATCAATAAAAGGCTACTTTTGTCAATTATTCAATTTATATTTTCTTTTACAATCAAGCAGAACGTATATTCTTAAAGTGTGATATAATTATTGATAGATGGGGAAAATTATTACATTTCAAAATTTTAATTGATAAACTGAAAGTTTCATAGGAGGAATTATGGAAGAAAATAAACCAAGTGTTTTTATCGGCTCGTCCAGAGAAGCGATGGATTATGTAAACGCTGTTCAAAAGGCACTTGAATATCATGCTGACGTTAATCCTTGGTATGCAGGCGTTTTTACACCTGGGAATTATACAATGGAAGATTTGGAAAATCAGTTAAACCGAAACGACTTTGCTATTTTTATTTGTTCTCCGGATGATATAATTAATATACGTGGAACAACCTATTTAATTACAAGGGACAATACACTATTTGAGATGGGACTTTTTTGGGGAAGATTAAAAAGAGGAAGAGTTTTTTATTTAATCCCGAATACAGTACCAAAAAAAAGAGAAGATATAAATACCCAAAATTATCATCTTCTTACTGATTTAATTGGTGTTAATCCACTAACATATCAGGCACTATCAAAAAATTATGATTCAGCTGTTAGTGTATCATGTCATCATATTATAAATAAAATAAATGAGCTGAAATTTTTTAAGGATCCAGAAATGATTTTACAAGAAGTACAAAAAAGGCAAAGAGAAAGAGATGAAGTTGCTCTTTTTACCCTTAAATTAACGAAAGAACTCATAGAGAATGATAAATCAATGGTTTATGAATACCTATCTGATGCACTTAGAAGTGTTTACGCTATCCATTCATTATTTAAAATGGATGGAGTGGGAGTTTGGAAAAAAGAGGGTACAGATGGGTTAAAGCACGTTGCCGGAAAAGCAGGAGATGTAAATTTTTATCCTTTTAATGCAAATGATGATAAGGGAGAAAATGCTGCAGACAGAATACTAGTGATTGACAGCTTATTGAAAGGAGAAGAATTGGTTCTTCTAACAAAAGATCACTTGTTTAAAACATATCTGATATGCTATCCTATTGGTAACGAATTAGTAATAACAGTTACCGTTTCAGGACCAGAAGCACTAACTGATGAACAAATTGATTCCCAATTCCTTGCAAACTATGATTTGATTAAAACAATAAATTACCTATTTGGAGGTGCTTCGTAATGACAAGAATTATTAATCCAGCTGATCAAGGGAAAATTTTCGATAAGGATTTGTATAAACTCGGAAAGCCAGTTGTTGGTATTAAAGCAGTTGCACCCGTGAAAGGTAAAGAACAAGTTGGATCAGTTGTATATAAACGGAAAGCAAAATACGGAGACCTTTTTGAAAATCACGCGTAAATATATTTAAACTTATAATATCATTAACTAACTTATTGAATGATTCCTGTTTGAACAGGGGTCATTTTTTAATGCGATAAAATGAGTAAAGGTAACGATCGATTTGTCAATGCATGTATTTTGTGTTAAGTATGAGGGTGGTGGAGCTTTTTATGAACCCTTTTTTTATTAAGTTTACATAATATATATTATAGGAAGTTATTAAGCGGAAATTAATTCTGTCTCATTTCAAAAGAATACTTGTTATATTGAGACAGAATTAATTTTTTCATTTATTTATTTAATTGTATCCTAAGTTTCAATGTATAAGATAATTAATCGAAATGCAGCTTTGCTTTACATAACACTTTTATTTATGGAGTTTTTATTATATGTTTTATCAACAATTTTAGGATTAATTTTCTGCAGTTCGTTAATAAATTTAATTTGATTTTTTGGCGATATGATAATTGTGTGCCATTTGTTATAGTGAATTTCTATTCGATCCATTGATAATGCCGGGCTTGTGATAATGTTTTTTGTGCTTTCAATTGCTTTAATTTCATTTATGCTGATTAGTGCGTATTTAAATGGTCCAGCGATAATTTTCAGGTCACCATTATTAATTTCATAGTATGTATTTATCCATAACCAAATAACAAAAACGAGCGAAATACTTACAATGATTAATCCGAAAAGTGAATCTGAATTATCGATTCCATTCATTAATAAAATGACAATTGTTCCAAATAAACCCATTAATAAACTCCAAGTAATAATAGTAATGATAGGCCCTTTTTTAGAATAATAACGCATACCCCTCTAATCCCCCACTTTTTATATCTACTATTGAATATACGAATTAAATTCATTATAGTTTCAAAATAATTTACATTTATTAAAAATCAAAAAAAACACAGGAATTCACCTGTGTTAAATACTTACCGATTCTTTCTTTAAATATTTTCTTGCTGTACCCATATATAGTGTTTGATAGATTTCGGGATATTTTGTTTTAATTTCAACGTGTATCGGTGCATCCAATAGTAAAGGATGATAAAGGATGAATCGCTTGTCTGCTTCAATAATTTGTGCGATGAGATGAGGCAATTCTTTTTGATAAATCATGTAACGAACTTGATCTAGTTTGTCGTTATAACTTTCAGGATTGATATTTATTCTTCCTAAAAGGATATATTCCCCCATTTTTGTGGTCCATTCTGCTTGAATTACGTCAAAATGATCACTTGATAACTTCATAAATGGAAATTGTGTACCGATTGACAATAACCACCCACCAGTAGCTTCAGAATGTGTTAATGTGTATTTTCTACCTTGTAAGGGATTTAAATCTGTTGCTGGTGGAATGATATTTTTTGATAATTTGTCTAACTGATCCATGATAAGCATCCCCTCTTTATCTTATCTATGCATACCCTATTGTATGATACTTGCCTATAAAAGGTTACCAATCTTTCCATTTTGTTTGTATTAGCTTCCATTTTCCATTTTCAAAGTACCAAACAGATATAATGGTTCCTAACGCGTCTGCATGGTAAGCTCCACTCACCCGACGATAAGATATTAACCCAAATCCTTCTTTTTCTTTGACTTTTACAATTTTATACATGGCAACTGGGTCAATCATTAATTCTGTAGGTTCGTTTAACATCCCATTTTCTTGAAATAATCCTAAACGAATATAATCTTTTTTGCGACCGGATAAATTGAAATTCTTCGTAAAATTAATATTTGGAATTGTGAGGTGTGCTTTGTAATAATTTTCAAAGTGTCCCTGAACATTTAATGGAGGTGGCATTGGGATATCAATCATTTTACTATCTTTTAAAGTTGTTAAACGGTAATTATATATCCCTCCACTTCCGCCTGTACCACTAGACTCTAATAAATCTAATACATTATCATGATTAAGATCTGCAAATTCAATTTTTGGCTTATATCCTGGCTCATACTCAATTCGAAATTTTTTATTGTTGGATGAAGTTATTTCTGTCCAAATTTTCTTCATGTACATACTACTGACATCTACTTGAATCCCTTTTAAGATAATTTTGTCTGGTTTTCTGTCACCAGTGACATCAACTTTATATTCATGTATTATCTTTTCATTAGTTTTAGCTGACTCTCCGGCGTATGATATAGCAACTGTACTAAGCGACATAAAGAAAAACGCAAATATAGCAAGTACGTATTCTTTTTTCATAGTCGAACCTCCTTCATTTCTTTTGCTCATTATTGTTACCAATTCTTTTTTTGTTATGTAAAAATAACCAATTTGGGAAAATAAAAAGCATTTGTCCAAGTATTATGAACAAATGCTTTTTATACTTTATTCTTCTGTTGTATTGGTCTTTTCTTTCCAGATTTCTTTAACTATACCATTTTCACTTTCATCAATTACGAATGAACCATTTGTATATCGGTCATTATAACGCAAAGTCTCAATTGAAATCGATTCGATTACTTCTTTTTCTGTTTGAAGCCAAATACTATCTTTTTCTTTAACAACCTCTATACCGATAATTCGATGCGGATTATTTTTCAATTCTCGAAGCATCACAACACCACGTTTTGCCCGGGTTGCTTTTTCAAACTCACTTAATTTCATTTTTTTTACAGCACCACGTTGGGTTGCAATAAAAATGGCTTCTTCTTTGGTGTTTTCTATTATTTTCCCAGAAGTGACGTAATCTCCATCTTTTAAGTTTATCCCTTTTACTCCTGCCGCACGAGCACCAACAATATTTACTTCTTCTTCGTCAAACCATAGACCATACCCTAAGTAAGTTCCAATAAATACATCTTTAGAGCCATCGGTTAGATGCACATCAACAACTTCATCGTCGCCCTTTAAATTAATAGCGACAAGGGGTTTAGAATACCTTTGGGCATTATATTGAATTAATTCCGTCTTTTTGGCCATTCCGTTTCTTGTAATAAATAATAAATAGTTCGTGGTATTAAAGTCTTTAATTTCAATTACTTTAACAATTCGTTCGTCTTTTTCAATTGGAATAATATTTGTAATGTGTTGTCCAAGATCTTTCCAACGAATATCTGGAAGTTCATGAACAGGACAATATAAGTAATTACCTTTGTTAGTAAATAGAAGAACAACACTTGTCGTATTAATTTCTTCTTGAAATAATACTCTATCTGTCTCTTTTATTGCAAGATCTTGTCCATTAGATGCCGAGTATGATCTCATACTCGTTCTTTTAACATATCCATCCTTCGTTACTGTTACCATAACGTCTTCATTAGGAATCATAACCTCTAGGTTAATTTTAATTTCCTCAATTTTTTCTTCAATAAGGGCCCTTCGATCATTTACATATTTCTTTTTAATTTCTTTGAGTTCCTTTTTGATGACGTTTAATAAATTTCTTTCGCTATCTAGAATGGATGTAAGTTCTTCTATTTTTTGCTTAAGCTCTTTTGATTCCTTTTGTAATGCGGTAATATCCGTATTGGTTAAACGATATAGTTGCAAAGATACGATTGCTTCGGATTGGGCTTCAGTAAACTGGAATTGCTCAATCAAATTATCCTTGGCATTGCGTTTATCTTTCGATGCGCGAATCGTTGAAATGACTTCATCTAATATTGATAAAGCTTTCATCAATCCTTCTACAATATGCTGCCGTTCTTTTGCCTTATGTAAATCGTATTTTGTACGATTGGTTACGACTTCTTTTTGATGGCCAATATAAGCATCCAGTAACTCTTTCAACCCCATAAGTTTTGGTCTGCGATTAGCAATTGCCACCATGTTGAAATTGTATGTTATTTGCAAATCTGTATTTTTAAATAAATAATTCAGGACTCCATCTGCATGGGCATCCTTTTTTAATTCAATGACTATACGAAGACCAGTACGGTCGGTTTCATCACGTACTTCGGAAATCCCTTCTACTTTTCGATCTAATCGTAATTCATCAATTTTCTTTACCATATTCGCTTTGTTTACTTCATATGGAATTTCAGTTACAATGATTTGCTCGCGCCCGCCTCGTACGGATTCAATTTCTGTCTTACCACGGACTACTATTTTTCCTTTACCGGTTTCATAAGCCTTTCTTATTCCATCAATCCCTTGAATAATTCCACCAGTTGGAAAATCAGGTCCTTTAATGACTTTCATTAAATCATCAATAGAACAATCCGGTTTTTCAATACGCATAATCGTACCATCTATCACTTCACCTAAATGATGGGGTGGAATATCGGTTGCATAACCTGCAGATATTCCAGTTGAACCATTAACCAAAAGATTAGGAAATCTTGCCGGTAACACAGTCGGCTCCTTTGATGTATCATCAAAGTTTGGTATAAAATCGACTGTATCCTTATCAATATCATTTAATAACTCTGAAGCTATTGCCGATAATCTTGCTTCAGTATAACGCATAGCAGCAGGAGGGTCCCCATCAATACTTCCATTATTGCCATGCATTTCAATTAAACCGTTTCTTACTTTCCAATCTTGACTCATGCGAACCATGGCTTCATATACTGAAGAATCACCATGTGGATGATAATTACCGATTACATTACCAACCGTTTTTGCCGATTTTCGGAAGCCTTTTTCATTTGTGTTTCCTTCAACATGCATCGCATATAAAATGCGGCGTTGCACAGGCTTTAAACCGTCACGGGCATCCGGTAACGCGCGATCTTGAATAATATATTTACTATACCGTCCAAAACGATCACCTAATACTTCTTCAAGGGGCAGATCTTGAAATTTTTCAACATTAGTCATCAGTCTTGGTCCCCTCCTTCAACTGATAGATTTTCATTTTCTAAAATGCTTTGATCTTCTTCTAAACCAAAGGCTACATTGTTTTCGATCCATTTCCTGCGAGGTTCAACTTTATCACCCATTAAAGTTGTTACACGTCGTTCTGCACGAGCAGCATCATCAATTCGTACCCGTATCAATGTTCTTGATTCAGGATTCATCGTCGTTTCCCATAATTGATCGGCATTCATTTCACCTAATCCTTTGTAACGCTGAAGCATATATCCCTTACCCACTTTTTTCGTAACGCTTTGAAGTTCATCGTCCGTCCATGCATATTCAATTATTTCCTTTTTTCCGGATCCTTTACTTACTTTATACAAAGGCGGTAAGGCAATATAAACTTTCCCCGCTTCGATAAGTGGTTTCATATATCGATAGAAAAATGTCAACAGTAGCACTTGTATATGTGCTCCATCGGTATCCGCATCTGTCATGATGATCACTTTATCATAGTTGACATCTTCTAAGTTAAAGTCTGGTCCAACACCAGCACCTATCGTATGAATGATTGTATTAATTTCTTCATTCTTAAAAATATCTTGGAGTTTTGCCTTTTCCGTGTTGATTACTTTACCACGTAATGGGAGAACTGCTTGAAACTTGCGATCACGTCCCTGTTTCGCTGAACCGCCTGCAGAGTCTCCTTCGACAAGATAAAGTTCATTTTTTTGTGGATTTCGCGACTGTGCCGGGGTTAACTTTCCAGATAAAAGACTTTCCGACTTTTTGCGCTTTTTTCCACTTCGAGCTTCTTCACGGGCTTTTCTTGCCGCTTCCCTTGCTTGAGCCGCTTTAATTGACTTTTTGATAAGCAAATTACTTGCTTCAGGATTTTCTTCTAGAAAGTAGGCAAGATGTTCTGAAATGACTGCATCCACAGCGGATCTTGCTTCACTTGTTCCCAGTTTTCCTTTCGTTTGCCCTTCAAATTGCAGTAACTCTTCCGGAATCCGGACCGAAACAACTGCCGCTAGTCCCTCACGAATGTCGGTCCCTTCCAAGTTTTTATCCCGTTCTTTCAATAAATTTACTTTACGGGCATACTCATTGATCACCCGTGTCATTGCCGTTTTGGCGCCCACTTCATGAGTGCCTCCATCCTTTGTACGAACATTGTTAACAAATGAAAGCATACTTTCCGAGAAGCCATCATTAAATTGAAAAGCATATTCTACCTCAATTTGACTTGCTTCCCCTTCAATAAATACGACAGGATGAAGAATATCTTTACCTTCATTTAAATATTCAACAAAAGCTTCAATTCCATTTTCATAGAAAAAAACATCTTTTTGATCATAACGTTCATCAATAATTTCAATTTTTAATCCTTTTAATAAAAAAGCAGACTCACGTAAACGTTCACACAATGTATCGTAATTATAAGTAGTTGTACTAAAAATAGTTGGATCAGGTTTGAAATGAATAAGTGTACCTGATTGGTTTGATTTTCCGATTTTTTCTAAAGTTGTTTCAGGTTTTCCGCCATCTATAAATTTTTGTTGATAAACATATCCATCCCGTTTAATGGTAACAATAAGCCATTCAGACAATGCATTAACGACAGATGCACCCACACCGTGCAAGCCGCCACTTGTTTTATATCCGCCCTGTCCAAATTTTCCACCTGCGTGTAAAACAGTGAAGATTACTTCCGTAGTAGGCTTCCCTAGTTTGTGCATTCCGGTAGGCATTCCACGTCCTTTATCTTCAACACTAATACTGTTATCTTTATGTATTTTAACAATAATATGATCTCCGTTTCCTGCTAAAGCCTCATCAACGGAATTATCTACTATTTCATAAACTAAATGATGCAGCCCGCGAGCATCAGTTGAGCCAATATACATACCTGGTCGTTTTCTTACGGCTTCGAGGCCCTCTAATACTTGTATTGCATCATCATTATATTCAATCAAGTTTTGTTTCTTTGCCACAAATATTCCCCTTTCAAACAACACTGCTCTCTATCTACTTTCCTCATTACTTTCTACAAAGCAAACAATTGTTCGTATATCATTATAGCATTTTCCGGACAAACGTCTAACAACTATTTTAGCGATAAATTAATATTTAGCAAATTTCTTTTAAAAATGTCTGGGCTAAACTAAAAATAGGTAATAAAAAACAAAGCAAGCGTTAAAACTACACGCTTGCTGCTAACGAAAAGTCTATTTGGTTAGTGCATGCTCTACTTTAATACAACGATCCATTATTACCGTTTTGCCTTTGTCCTTTAATAATTGATAGGCTTCCTCATTTTCTACACCAAGCTGTGCCCAAAATACATCCGCATCAATCTCTAGAAACTCTTTTGCAAGCTCAGGCAAGTATTCAGATCGCCTAAAAATATCAACAATATCGATGTGACCCGTAATTTCCTTAAGTGTAGAGACAGCTTTAACCCCTAAAACCTCGTCTACGGTTGGATTCACTGGGATAATTTCATACCCGGCTTTTTGCATTGCTTCTGAAACCATATACGATGTACGCTCCGGATTATTACTTAGACCTACAACTGCGATTCGCTTCGCTTTTTTAAGGATTTTTCCGATTTCTTCACGACTAGGATTATCAATAGACATTAAAGGACCTCCTATCTAAAATTCACCTTTTTCTATTACTTATCGTACTTCAATCTGTTAAGAACTGCAAATTAATCATTAGATATTCCCATTTCGTTTCTTCCAAAGTAAAAATTGTTCGGTAAAAACTGCTGCAATGGTGCCTAGAATAAGACCATTATTAATTAAGGAAGCAATAACTACCGGTAAACCTTTCGTTGCCTCTGCTGGAAGAAACATTACCCCTACACCAATTAAAAAACCAATTCCCGCCGACATATAGGTTATTTTAAGATCGTCTGCCTTTTCAATTTCCGTTAAGGCGATGCCAACCATTTTTGTAAAAATAACGAAAGTAACTGAATAACCTACAGGTGCTGGCAAAGCGGCCATAATGTTCATCAATGGAGGGAGAAGAGAAATCACCGTAACAAACAAGCTTCCTAAAATGAACGGCTTTATCCCTTTTATTCCTGTCTGGCTCACAAAGCCTGCGGATCCGGAAATGGGTACTGAACCAATACTAGAGAAAACTCCGCCAGCAAGTTGATTAATTCCTGAAATAATGCCGGCTTGTTTAAATCGATTTACTTGTTTATGATCTTTTTTCAATACTTCCTCCATCACACGTATTGATGCAATCATATTCGTTATGAGTAAAATAGTAATAAAAAAAGAAGTAACAATTACGCCAGAATCTAATTTAGGTAATCCGAATGATAAAATATCCGGAAATGAAAACCAGTGCTGGCTTTTTAGCACACCTGGAGACAATCCAAAAATGATAAATAAAATCCATCCGATTAACATACCAAACATAATCGAAAATTGTTTAACCCATTGAATACGAACTTGTCCTAAGTAAAAGGTTAGAATAATGATAATAAAACATAATAATGCAGTAATTGGCTGAATTACATGAACTCCATCGGTTAGGCCGAGCATCCCTTTCATAAATGAGCCGCTTAATTGGAGAATCAGCAAAAACAAATAAATGAATGTAACTGTTGGTGTGAATAATTTTGCTAACTTTTGAATTAAACCGAGGGCGGATAAAATGATGAAAAATACACCACTAAGCATCATTCCACCTGACAATTCACGCAATGTTTCAATATTGGAAGTATATAAGGTTCCAACGAAGCCAGCATAAATTGTGAATACTCCCCACCATAATCCAGCTGGACCTTCACTAATTGGTAAACGATGTCCGATAATCCCTTGCAATAAACCGGCAATTCCTAATACAAAAATGGTTCTTTCAACAAAAGCTGATGTTTCAATCGGATTTAGATGGTATAAATCGGCTATTGCGATTGGAGCGGCAATCGCCCCTGCAATCATAAAAGCCATCCATTGGATGGCAGAAATAGTTGTTTTCACTTAAATAGACTCCTTACTGTATTAACTTTTTAACTTTCACTGAACATTGTGCCATTGTGTCTCAGTTAATTAGTCATTAGATAGTTAGAGGCACAACAAGTCATTTATTTTTAAATGCGGATAATGAGGATTGAAGTGCTAACCAAGCCGATTTATCCGCGAAATATCGCGACCAGGAAGCAATTCCGGCTAGTTTATAATTTGCTGCTAAATTCGCCCGTTTATTCAAAGATAACTTGTCCTCAAGCCACATTTTATAAACAGCATTAGTTTTTGCGTCGGTATATTCAACATAGTTTTGTCCTGAATCCGCATCTTCAGTTGCTGTTAATTTTCTTTCTTTCATCCATGCATTTGCTTGATCCATCGATAGTGCTTTAGAAGAAACCGAGGGTTTGCCATCTTTCATTTCCTCTTTCCATAAACGAGTAAAGAATGGTACACCAAGTATTAATTTCTCGTTTGGAACCTCATTTAACAGTTGTTTCAAATTCGATTCTACCCATGGAAGACTTGCCACACTTCCGGCAGTTGGTGCTCCTCCCCAATGTTCATCGTACGCCATGACAATCATATAGTCGACAACCGAGGAAAGTTTTTCTCGCTCATAGAATTCAGACCAATTGCCATCAGCAACAAATGTAATATCCATGGATACATATTTATGATCATTATGAAGGTAAACCGCTGCTTCACGTACAAATTGTGTAATGAGGGGGCCATCTTTAGGATTAACGTTTTCAATATCGATATTTAAACCATCTAATTGATAGGTTTTCATATAACTTCGTAATTGATTAATAATTTTTGTTCGCGTTTCATAGTTGCTAAGTGCAACTTTCGTTAATTCTGGATCGAATGAGTTTGAAAAAAGTGCCCAAACGTGATAACCATTTTTTTTGGCCCACTTGACATAGTCCACAGATGCTAAATTTGTTACATCACCATGATTATTTTTTAATTCAAACCATGTAGGTGAAACAACATTTACTCCGGGCATGGTTGGTAAATTGGCCGGATCAGGATTTTTAGTATAAACTGCTTCCCATGTTAAATGGATAGGTACATTCATTTGCAGATTTAATTTTTTCTCCGGGCGGGTTTTCGTCGCTATACGAACCTGTTTATATTTATCGATATAATTTTTCTTAATATAACCGCCAATGCCTTCTTTTGTTCGTATAAAATAGAAATCCTCTTTTTGTTTTTCGATTCTTATGTTTTCTCCCTTTTTCACAACTGAAACGTAAGGTGATTGCAAATCAGGGGCGGTGCGAAGTTTTAAATATGGTTTTTTAATCTTTTTATCGATAACTTTCCCATTGTAATAGGTAGAATTATTTTTTTCGATCCAGACGATTTTCTTATGTTTCGTCACTTTTGCTTGAATAGGATATATTGTTGTTAAAGTTTTCAAGTCTATAAATAATCGGTTGTTCATATTTTTAATTATAGGTTGTGGCGCATGAAAAGGTTTTTGATTAATAAAGTATGTCTCTTTATTAATGGGAATTTGGATAACCTTTCGATTTGTCGTTATGATAACTGATTGTTTTTCTGCAAAAATGGAATCGTCAATTCCATTTTCGACCACTTTAATCGGGATATATATGTTTTTACCTTCCACCATCGCTTGATCTTGGATTTTTCCATTAAGCAAAATGGAATATTCTTTGTCTACAAACGATTCCTTTTCTGATGACGCAAAAGGATATAAATAGATTAGTAGACCAATTGTACAAAGAATAAACAAAACTACTATCCCTAATATCATTTTTTTCTTTCTATTGTTATTGGTTTTAACTTCTATTGTTGCCATATCATTTCCTCCCTACTTCATCCTACATGAGTACTCTATTCAAGAAAAGAGGAAAATTGATAAATAATAATTTTTTTCTATCCATGCTATACATGTGATACAATAAAAAAGCCTTAAAGATATGTTTTTAAAGGGGTTATGTTAATGACGTATGGACTTATCATTATTTTAGCTTATTTACTAGGATCGATCCCTTCAGGATTAATTGTAGGGAAACTATTTTACGGAATTGATATTCGTCAACATGGGAGCGGCAACTTAGGCGCAACAAATTCATTTCGTACACTAGGAATAAAGGCTGGTTCTGTCGTGATAGTAGCTGATATTTTAAAAGGTACACTTGCTACATTATTACCGAAATTTTTCGGTGTTGATGAATCGATTCATCCGTTATTAATTGGATTAGTGGCTGTAATTGGTCATATGTTTCCTATTTTTGCAGGGTTTAAGGGAGGAAAAGCAGTAGCTACATCGGCTGGAGTACTACTTGCCTATGTACCTTTACTATTCTTATTTCTTGTAATCGTATTTCTTATTAGTTTAAAAATAAGTAAATATGTATCCTTATCTTCAATGATTGCTGGTATTTTCGCAATTATTTATGCGCTAATCCGAACGATTATTACCGGAGATTGGCCTTTATTAGTTGTAGTGATTGCTTTGGCATCCTTTGTTATTTATCGGCACCGTACTAATTTATCGCGCATCAAAAATAAAACAGAACCGAAAGTTAAATGGCTATAGTATTTGAAGGACTCCGTATTAATAGAGTCCTTTAATTTTTTAATGATTGTTTCAATAATTTTTAAAGTTATCACAAAAAGCAGTTTAGTGTGTTGTAAAATAGAAGAGATTCCGAAAAAAGGCTGGTACTCAGATGACTAAAAAGCGCATTTCTCTTTTGTTTTGGGTAATTTCATTTTTAATGCTTTCAATTATGGTGTTATGCTGGATTCAATATAATGAATGGAAACATTCATTTACAAAGCAATTGCATACTTCCCTCCCACATGCAGCGAGAATGTCAGGTACTGTAATGAAGGATTTTCATTCGAGTGCCGTTGTTGGAGGCATTGGTGATATTCTTATACATGATTGGGTATATGAAGATGCAAAAACGAAAAAAGGGTATAATTTCAAGCCAATGTTTCAGCCAATAAAATCAATTCTTCAAAGACCGGACTTACTAATCGCAAATCAAGAATCTATTCCGGGAGGAGAAACACTTGGAATATCTAGTTACCCTTCTTTTAACAGTCCGCATGAAATCGTTGATGCAATTATGGATGCAGGGGTTGATTTTGTATCAACGGCTAACAATCATGCCTTAGATAAAGGTGAAGCAGGAATTAAAAATTCTATTGCGTATTACGATAAAATGAACTTACCGTATGTAGGGACATTTAAAAATGAAAAGGACCAAAATACACTACGCATACAAAATATTAACGGGATAAAAATTGCGATACTTGCCTTTACATATGGGACAAATGGAATTCCCGTACCTAAAGGTAAGGATTACTTAGTAAATATAATCGATAAAGAAAGAATATTGGCAGAATTATCAAGAGCACGCCGCGTAGCCGATTTCGTTATTCTAAATTTACATTGGGGTATAGAGTATAAGAGGTTTCCAAATGAGGAACAAAAAGAACTAGCAAAGACCTTCACTGACGGGGGTGCTGATGTCATCCTAGGACATCATCCTCACGTATTACAGCCCATTGAAAAGCTGCGTACAAAAGATGGTCGTGATGCAGTTGTTGTTTATTCTTTAGGGAATTTTATTTCTGGTCAAATGTGGGATTATAAAGATATTGGTGGAATGTTTGATTTTAAAGTTTCTAAAGATATCATAAATAACGAGAAAAAGATTAAAATAAGTGATATTCATTTCACGCCTACTTATGTAGAAAATAAAAACCTCCATCATTATCGTGTAATTCCATTGAAGATAGCCTATAAAAAGGGCTTAATTGATCATTCCTATAATGAAATCATGAATCATATGACAGGAGGCATTAGATAGTTCGTAAGCATTTTGTTAGAATGATTCTTTTCAAAAAGCTTATAATGATAAATATTGATACTCTTTATGTGAGAGGAGAAATCTTCATGGAAATAAGATTAACAAATGAAGCTTTAAAATGGTTTGAGGATGAGATGTTTTTAAAAAATGGAGATAGCATTCGTTTTTTTGCAAAGTACGGTGGCTCATCCCCCGTACAACAAGGATTTTCTTTAGGGATATCAAAGGAGACACCAAGTGATGCAGTTGTCACTACTGAATATAAAGGGATTCTTTTTTATATTGAAGAAAAGGATCTATGGTATTTTGATCAGCACAGTCTGCTAGTGGACTATGACAAAGAATTAGATGAACCTATTTATGAATACAAAAAAGGATGAAACACAAAAAACATGCCATTTTAATTAACGGCATGTTTTTTGTGTAAGTTTAAACTTTAAAATTTCATCTGCCAAGCCTTCACTATGTAATATTTCAACCTGTTTATCGCCTAATAAATCAAAATGGGAATAGCCGTCTTTCCGATGATGAATCCATTCTTCTTGTAACCCAAATTGGGCTCCCCAATTTGCAAGTTTCTTTAAATCTTTACATCCTACTTTCGTTACAGAGGTACTTTTCGGAAAACGCGGATCAAGCCAAAAATGGGTAATAAAAGCGATTTTACCTTCGTCTATTTCCTGTTTCCATTTTGAAAGCTGCTTTTTTGTGATTCCAAAAGCCAATGACCTTTCCCCCTACTATTATTTTTTTGCTTGTTCATATGCATGATGCCAGTCCGGGAAAAACTTTCGAATAGACACAGGACGAAATGACTCTTTTTTCACACAAACATGTTGAGATTTTGCTATGACAGATAATTCACCTTTCTCTGTTAACACTTCGTAACCGTATGTAACACGTAAGCCATCATATTCTTCAATCCATGTTTTAACTATAGCCGTTTCTCCGTAGCGAACAGGCATTTTATATGAAATCTCAATATCAATAACGGGAGATAAAATCCCTTCATTTTCCATATCGGCATATTTAAACCCTAAATCCTCGATTAACTTTGTTCGCCCAAGCTCGAGCCAAACTAAATAATTGGCATGGTAAACGACTCCCATTTGATCCGTTTCAGCATATCTCACCTGAATCTCTGTCTCAGAAATAATCATTGTCATCAATTTCACCTTTCTAATAAAATTCTCCTTTTATCTTAACACTATTATTATTTCTGAACAAAAAATAAAGCCAGCATCGCTGGCTGGCTCTATTTTCGTTATTGGTAATTATTATTTTGGGACTCGTCTTTTACTTCACTGCGCATCGCTTCAATACTCTCACGGCGACGTTCGTTTTTCGCTTCAATATTAGCCCGTTCTTCATTACTTGAAAGACTTGCTGTTTCTTCAGCTTTTTCAATATTTTCAAGTGTATTATCAATCATATTTTGCAGTTTCTCTACATTATCACTTCGATCATCTGGTTTTGGTTTATTCCATGCCATTTCTTAATTACCTCCTGAAATGAGAATAGTGAACCACTTGTACAGCGGCACAATGTTAGTATGAGTTTTTTTAGAAAAAAAAGTATGGTTTTTATTTCTAATTCAACTCTTAAGGATTACTCTCCCTTAGTTTGCATTACTTGTGCATGCTGTCCAGATTTATCTTGCATTTGTTTCCCTTTATTGCCACCGAAGGACCGTGACTGGGTCCCAATATGATTTGGCACATAATATTTGCTTTTCTTTTTTGGATTACTCATCATAACTCCCCCTTTAGTTATAAGATTTGCAAATAAAGGCGGATTATGAGTGCTAAATATCGGTTTATTTTGCTAATTTCATCGAATGCTTTTGCTCTAATTTTGTTTCGATTCTTTCAATTGCTTCTTGATCTTTTAGTAGTGCTTGTTTATTTTCTAATACTAAATCTGAAAAAGATTTTTTATTTGTTTTTCTCATTGAATATTCTACTCCTTATTATTGTAAATTTCTTTTTTTATAGTATGATCATAAAATTAAAAATTTATAATTGTTTTAGGCATTTATACTAAATAATTTTCCATTTCTGCAAATTCTTAAACAAAAAAATAAAACACCTTTAAAAGGTGTTTATTAAGGCTTAAGCATATTTTTTAATTGATCTCCATTTAATTCTCCAATATGTTTGTTTATAATAATGCCTTTCTCATTCAGTAAAAATGTTGTTGGAATAGCGATAACTTGATAATTTTCATTTACTTTTCCTTTTTCATCAATAAGGATGGGGAAGGTTAATCCAAGTTTTTTGACATATTTTTTCACATTTGCTCTTGGATCAATATTAATAGCAATTATGTTTAAATCGTTTTTATGTTTAACAGAGAACTTTTCTAACAAGGGCATTTCTGTTTTACAAGGCGTGCACCATGTAGCAAAAAAATTGAGAAGGGTTTTTTTTCCTTTTAGATCCGATAATTTCATTGTTTTTCCTTCTAATGTTTGTAATTCAAACATGGGAGCTTTTAATCCTATATCTAAACCTTCTTCAGGATCCTGTTCTGGTTCCTCAATTTGTGATGACATTATATCGTTGTAGAGTTTGTCTAAAGCTTGATTACTGTCGTCTGCCGACATTGTTTTTCCTTTTTTGACATTCTGCACTTCTTTGTCTTTTTCAACTGCTTGTACAACCATAACACCGACTAAAATAAGAATAATGGCGAGTGGAATGATCTTTTTTAACATGTCATCCTCCTATAATATGAAATCGTTTATTGTATATTATATGTAGGTGACTAAATATTAGTATGAAAAAACACACTCTGAAAGTAACAGAGTGTGTTTTTAGTGAACAATTATGCTTGAAGTTTATCGCGAAGTACCATTTGAAGGATACCACCATGACGATAGTAATCAATTTCAACATCTGAGTCGAAACGTACTAATACCTCAAATTGTTTCTTGTTTCCTGCTTCGTCTGTAGCTGTAACAGTTAAAATATCGCGTGGTTTTACAGATTCGTCGATTTGAACATCGATTGTTTCTTTTCCTGTTAAACCAAGAGTATCGGCATTTTCACCATTTTTGAATTGAAGTGGAAGAACACCCATCAATACAAGGTTAGAGCGGTGAATACGTTCGAAACTTTCAGCGATAACTGTTTTAATGCCAAGGAGATTTGTTCCTTTAGCTGCCCAGTCACGAGATGATCCCATACCGTAATCTTTTCCGGCAAGAACAACAAGGCCGGTTCCTTCTTCCTTGTATTTCATACATGCATCATACATGGAAGTAACTTCATTGGTTGGCCAGTAAGTGGAGTAACCACCTTCAGTACCAGGAGCAATTTGGTTACGAATACGGATATTCGCAAATGTACCACGCATCATAACTTCGTGGTTACCACGACGTGAACCATAAGAGTTAAATTCACGTGGTTCAACACCTTTTTCACGCAAGTATTTGCCTGCAGGTGTATCTTTACCAATTGCACCAGCTGGTGAGATATGGTCAGTAGTTACCGAATCACCAAATTTACCGACTACACGCATACCAGTCAAAGGTTTTACTTCATCTGGGTTTGGTGAAAGGTTTTCAAAGAATGGTGGATTCGCAATATAAGTTGACTCTTCATCCCATGTGTACAATGGTTCATTGCTTGTTTTAATTTCGTTCCAGCGTTCATTGTCAGCAAACACATTTTCATATTCTTTACGGAATAATTCAGGTGTTACGCTTTGTTTAACCGCTTCATTTACTTCTTCAGTTGTTGGCCAGATGTCTTTCATGAATACATCATTGCCATCTTTGTCTTTTCCGATTGGATCGTTTACAAGGTCAATATTTACTGTTCCAGCTAATGCATATGCCACAACAAGCGGTGGTGATGCTAAATAGTTAGCTTTAACAAGTGGGTGAATACGGCCTTCAAAGTTACGGTTACCAGAAAGAACTGAAGTAACAAGAAGATCGTTTTCAGCGATTGATTTTTCAATTTCATCCTTAAGAGGTCCAGAGTTACCGATACATGTCGTACAGCCATATCCAACAAGGTTAAATCCAAGTTGATCTAAGTATCCTAGTAAACCAGAATCTCTTAAATAACCAGTAACAACTTTAGAACCAGGTGCTAGAGAAGTTTTAACATATTTAGGAACTTCTAAGCCTTTTTCTACCGCTTTTTTCGCAACTAAGCCTGCTCCTAACATAACATATGGGTTAGAAGTATTCGTACAGCTTGTAATTGCAGCAATAGCAACAGCACCAGTTTTCATTGTTGATTGATCACCATTAGTAAATGTAACTACTGCTTCTTTTTCGATTTCAGATTCTTTTAGTCCAAAACCTTGATTTCCAACAGGTGCAGTTAATGCATCTTGGAATGCTTTTTGCATTTTAGACAATGGAATCAAGTCTTGCGGACGTTTTGGACCTGAAAGATTCGCTTCGATTTCAGATAAGTTGATTTCAACAACATCTGTATAAACTGGTTCTTCGTTTTCTGGAGTAAAGAACATATTGTTTTCTTGTAAATATTTTTCAACAAGTTTGATGTGTTCTTCCGGACGTCCAGTTAAACGTAAGTATGCCAAGCTTTCAGCATCAACTGGGAAGAAACCACAAGTAGCACCGTATTCAGGAGCCATATTAGCAATAGTTGCACGGTCTGCAAGCGGTAATACAGCGACACCAGGACCGAAGAACTCAACAAATTTACCGACTACACCTTTTTGGCGAAGTACTTGTGTTACTTTTAAAGCTAAGTCAGTAGCAGTAGCACCGTTTGGAAGTTCACCAGTTAATTTTACACCGATTACTTCTGGAATTGGGAAGTATGAAGGTTGTCCGAGCATTCCTGCTTCCGCTTCAATACCACCAACACCCCAACCGAGTACACCGATACCGTTAATCATAGTTGTATGAGAGTCAGTACCTACTAAAGTATCAGGGAATGTTTCAAAATCACCTTCAGTTGTTTCAATTGCATGAACAACACTAGCTAAATACTCTAAGTTAACTTGGTGAACGATACCTGTTGCTGGCGGAACCGCACGATAGTTATCGAACGCTTTAGTTGCCCAGCTTAGGAATTGATAACGCTCAGCGTTACGTTCAAATTCGAAATCCATATTTGCTTTTAACGCATCAGGAGTACCATATTTATCAACTTGTACAGAGTGGTCAATAACAAGGTCTACTGGGATTTCCGGATTAATTTTATCTGGATTTCCACCTAAATCAGCCATTGCTTTACGTAAAGACGCAAGATCAACGACTGCCGGAACTCCAGTGAAATCTTGAAGAATAACACGAGAAGGTTTGAACGGTACTTCTGCATCTTTTACTTCTTCAGATCCCCATTTTGCTAAATTTTCAACATGTTCTTTTGTAATTACACGGCCATCCAGTTGGCGAATTACAGATTCTAATAATACTTTTACGGAATATGGTAAGCGAGAAACTTTCGCAATACCAGCTTCTTCAAGAGCCGCAAGACGATAATAATGATAACGTTTGCCTTCTAAGTCAAAAGAAGTACGTGCGTTAAAAACATCATTTTTAGCCACCCGAGATTCCCCCTCTTTAAAAAATTGTCATAATCAATTAGTATTTTGACGAAAAGCTCGAATGTTGTTCCCTCACTTTTCACACATTAACATCTTAATACAAGAAATTACATAAGTAAATAAAAAGAATGTTATTGTCTTTCATAAGTAAATCTTATCAGTGCCTATTTCGGATACTTTTCCTGTTTTTCACTTAACCTATATTTTGCTTGTTTAAACAGATTTTATTAAAAATATTTTTGCGAAATTTATAATGGTTTTAGTTTATTGGTGATCATTTTGGTTTTTTATCATTTCCATACACCGTTACTTTTTATTTGATTGTATAGAAACGGTGTCAAATTTTAGTTTGTTGCAAATGAAATAACCGATACCATAAATAATTAGAAATATACCAAAATCGAAAATGGACGGCCACTCTTTTGGATCATAGAACTTTATGTAAACAAAAAACTTCATAACAATAAAAGCACCTAGAAAAGAAAAAATCACTGCTTTTAACAACGGGCTAACATGTGGCTTTATTTGAAGGAAAAACATCAAAACAACAGGTGTTAATGAAAAGTGGTAAGGCAAAATTAACTTAGGTGCAATCGGGGAAAATTTCATTGGGTAAGTCCATACTCCAAGAGAATCTGTGATTAAATCGATAATTAATGAAAGAATAATGGCAGAAAAGCCCGCGGCTAACAGACGTCCAGTACTTTCCTTTTTTCTAAAGATAAACCAAACTATCCATGGGATAATAAATAGAGCAATTCCGAACCACCATTGCCAAGTAAAAAGAAAATCATGTACAACAGCATCAGATATAGTGGCATCGCCTTTAATAATTTGTTGAGTCCCCTTTTCAGACTGTCTTATGCCTTCATTAAAATCCACATGACCAGCTCCTTATAAAAGTATGGAATCAATGTTATTTTTAATTTTATATTGCCTATCTTTCGCTTTACTTAGCCATTTTATGTATAACATCTTATCTGCTTTGTATCCTCAATTCATTGCAATATAAAAACGCTGAATCTTTAAATTTATAGAATCAGCGTTTTTAACTCTCATATGTTCTCAGTTTCGATGAAAGGAACCCATGACCTCAGTTGTTTCAGTGATATTTACAAATGCATCTGGATCAGTATCTTTTATCAATGTCTTAACATCTGTTAATTGGTATCGAGTAATGACTGTCATTAATATTTTTCGATTCTCTCCCGAATATGCTCCTTCCCCATCAATTAATGTAATTCCACGATATACACTTGAAAGGAGCTTTTCTTTCATTTCTTTCCCTTTATTAGTAACAATCATTAATGTCAATTTAATATGTTTTGTATGAATCGTATCTACTACTTTTCCAGTTGCAAAAATTGCAACCATTGTATTTAGTGCAGCATCCCAGCTAAAAATAAATCCGGAGATTAGTACGACAACTGCATTCATCGCCGACAATATAGCACCTAATGGAAAATCCTTTTTTTTGTTTAATAACATCGCTAATATATCAAAACCGCCAGAAGAACCAGAAACACGAAAGATCAGTCCGATTCCAAGTCCCGTTAAAACTCCACCAAATAAAGAAGATAAAATAGGTTCTGTAGAAACCTGCTTAATCGGAACAACATATAATCCTGCGGAGATAACAATGACTGAGAGAATAGTGTAGAAAATAAAACGTTTGCCAAGTTTAAAAACTCCTAGAATAAGTAACGGAAGATTAAGTACAAAATTTAATATTCCAGTATTGATTGGAGTTATTAATCCTAACATAATAGCAATCCCACTTAGTCCACTACTAAGGATTTCATGTGGAATAAGAAAAAAATTATAGGCCACACTTACGATTAATGACCCGATGATAATAGTAAGTATTCTATTCATAACCCAACCCCTTTTCAAACAGTGATTCTATTACGTTGATTATAGTTGAGAAATAAAGAAATAAAGATAAAATAGTTTTTTCTGAAATTCCGGTCAATTGTTTGTTCAAGAGTATTTTCATTAGAGAATGCAAAGAATAGTGGTGGAGGTGAGGTAGCTGATGGTAAAAAGAAAAGCAAATCACATTATCCCGGGTATGAATGCTGCAAAAGCACAAGGAAAAGGAACGGGATACAATGAGGAAATGTCAAATGAACCTTTAACTGAGAAACAAAAACAAAACAATAAAAAACGTAAGAAAAACCAATAAAAAAACTCGCTTTTGGCGAGTTTTTTTATTCTAAATTTACCTCATTTACTATTTGCTCGATGTCAGAAAGATACTTTTCTAATTGTTGGCGCTGGGTTTCACTAGCAACTTCCATTGCATTTTCAATTTGTTGATAGGTTTCATTAACCTCTTGTTTTAAGTGTTTTAATTGTTGACCATAAGCGGCATCGTCTTGGACCATATTACTATATACATCATCTAATTGTTTCATTCCTTGTTGTGCTGCTTGAAAAGCTTGCTGTTTATTTTTATGATATGGCATAGTCCTTCTCCTTTTCAAATATTACTGCACTCTTATATTGCACGTAAGTTTCATAATTTATACAGTATAAACGGCAACGTATAGCGCATTCTATTCAAAGGGAGGGATTTAAGTTATGGCAAATAAGAACGATACGAAAGCAAGAAAAACTTCTTCAGGGCAACCAGAACCATTAAGTGGATCAAAAAAAGTTAAAAATCGAAATCACACACGACAAAAACATAATCAAGGGCATGATATGTAACCGAAAGGCACTAGGCAAGTTTCCTAGTGCCTTTTTATCTGTCCTTCTTAGAAGTTTAAACATTTCTCACAATGGTAATAGTATAGGACAAGTTAATAAATGATAATTAACATATGACGAGGAGGAGAAATGATGAGTTTTATTTTTTATTTAATTGTTGGTGGAATTATCGGATGGATAGCTGGATTAATTTTAGGAAGAGATATACCTGGTGGTATTATTGGAAATATTATCGCAGGAATAATCGGGGCTTGGCTTGGTGGCGCACTGCTAGGTGACTTTGGACCAACCATTGCCGGAATTGCGTTAATTCCTGCATTAATCGGTGCGGTTATTGTTGTTTTCATTGTAAGTTTAATCCTAAGAAGTATAAGGAAATAAATATAAAAACAGGGAGTTACCTCCCTGTTTTTATATTTGGTTACTAAACAAACCAAGAACGGAATTCATCCTAAATGTATCTTAATCAACGAAAAACCTTAAATAGTTTTCAGGTTTAATACGCTTTTTTATAAAGGGTAATATAATGCATAACATCCTCTACATATTGTTCACTATGATTGTATGAAAAAATTGCTTTTCTTAATTTTCCATTTGCCGCTCCATTTTTGGATAAATAATTTGCTGCACTAAAGATTGCATCTTCGTTATTCCATACGTCCGCTTTTCCGTCACCGTTAGCATCGACACCATATCCCCCATATTTTTTAATCATTTTTGGATCTTCTTTTTCAGTTTTTGAAATTTTGCCTTTGCCGTTTCCCTCACAAGAAGGGTGTCTCCATCCAACAAATGTACATGGCATAAATTGCATAGGTCCTTCTGCACCTACAGGAGAAATCATTGGATTCATTGTTGAAAATCTTGTTTCGACTCTATGATGTGCTGCTAGAACATACCATGGAACTCCATATTTTTTTTCCGCTGCTTTATATATTGGAATAAATTTTTCAGGAATCAAATATCCTTCAATTTCTATTTTTTTTGGTTTTTCCTTGTCATGATTTATCGCACTATAGACTGATAATAAAATAATTGGAATAAGTAATATAATGAATGGTGATTGTTTTTTTATCCTACTTTTTTTATATTTTTTACCTTTCTTTTGTTTCATGATGAAAATTTCCTTTCAAATATCAATACATAATGAAATATTATACTAGTTATGCCAATTATACATAAATTTCATTTCTTTATAAAAGAATTGCCAATTATACTTACACCAAAACAATAAAAAACCTACATGTAAAAATGTAGGTAGATAAAAAATTTATAAACTTTTACCCATTCCTTTGAAAAATGCCAGTAAAAAGGTTATTGCACGATTAATTTCCGGATCTTTCATTAACTTCATCAATTGAAAAGTATTAAGTTCTTTTCCGTTATTTAATGACGCCATACTGGATTCTAAACCTTTTTTGATCCCATTGGTAATCTTTCCAATTTCAGATGAATCATTAGTATCTTTTTTGGTAAATATGGTTGTGATTACGGGGAGGATATTCTTTTCCTTTAGAATTTTGATTATTTCAATAAACTCATAAAGATCTTCTTTGTGATTTAAAAGTTCTTTATCTGACAGTTCATGAGAATTCCGTCTTACCTTATCATTGATAACTGGTTTTCCCATCATTTCACCAAGCTTTCAAATAAATTAGTAATTTTATATCATATGTAGGTGCTAATCACAAAATGAATCGTTTTAAAAAAATAGCTAAGATACATACACAATAAAAATAAAAGACCTAGGATTTTCCTAGATCTTTTTTCACTTCATATTTAGGGACAAAATCAAAAATTTCTTCACTTTCAAATTTATCGACTAAGCGATTGAGCCAATCATAATAGTGTAATGTATTTTGAAGCTTTTCTAAATCACTAGTTATCATTACCCGCAATTTATCATCTAAGCTTTCATTATTAAGCATTTCAAAAAGTTCTTTATGTGACTTTTCTATTGCATGTTTATTCATTGAAATGGCGTTTCTCCATTTAATTGAAAATAAATCAATAAAATTTTGATACCAGTCCCCTTCTATCGAATATAAATCCTTTCTACTTCCCTTTTTCCACACTTTGTCGACCATTTTCAAATCCAAGAGTGTTCTTACAGATGTACTCATACTAGTCTTGCTCATCCCTAGTTCTTCTTTCATTTCATCAAGTGTTAAAGGTTCATCATGAAAAAACATCATCCCGTATAACCTGCCAATTGAAGGTGTTACACCATATAAATGCATATTTTGGGCAATTGCTTCAATCACTCGCTCCCGAGCTTTGTCTAGTTGTTCCTTACCTTCCAATGTATCTTCACACCCCATTTAGTGGTATTTACTTTTATTTTCATAATTAATCTATCCTTTTGTTTGAGGAAAGTAAAGGGGGCGATTTAAAAGGAAATAGGAGGAATAGGTAGGAATATTAAGAATATAGCTAGTAAAGTATGTACAGTTATTTCTTTACGTACTGTACAAACGGAATATTGAGGAATTTCGCGTTTGTTTAGAGGATTGTTTATTCGATACACTTAATAAGTGCTAAGAAAAAAGGAGGACAAAATGACTAGTGATAACCCAAAAATAAAAATTGATGTAAAAAATGTGACAAAGATTTTCGGTAAACATCCGAAAAAAGCTTTGCAATTTTTATCAGAAGGAAAAACGAAACAAGAAATTTTAAAGGCGACTGGAGCTATAGTTGGTGTAAATCAAGCTAACTTCCAAGTTTTTGATGGTGAAATATTTGTCATTATGGGTCTTTCTGGTAGTGGTAAATCAACCTTAGTTCGTTTATTAAATCGATTGATTGAACCAACATCAGGAGAAATATTACTCGATAATGAAAATGTGACGCAAATGAATAAAGAACAATTACGTTCTATTCGCCGCAAAAAAATAAGTATGGTTTTTCAAAAATTTGCTCTCCTTCCCCATCGTACAATTCTTCAAAATACTGAATATGGTTTAGAGATTCAAGGAGTAGAAAAATCAAAAAGAAAAATAACTGCAATGGAATCACTAAAGCTGGTCGGTTTAGAGGGCTATGAACATCAATATCCCGATCAATTGAGCGGTGGAATGCAGCAACGTGTAGGTCTTGCAAGAGCTTTGGCAAATAACCCAGATATTTTATTAATGGATGAAGCGTTCAGCGCATTAGATCCGTTAATCAGAAAAGATATGCAGGATGAATTACTTGAACTGCACAATACTGTTGGAAAAACGATAGTTTTTATTACACATGATTTAGATGAAGCCCTTCGAATCGGTGATCGAATTGCACTCATGAAGGATGGATCCATTGTACAAATAGGAGCACCTGAGGAAATTTTAATGAATCCTTCAAATGAATATGTGGAACGCTTCGTGGAAGATGTAGATTTTTCCAAAGTGTTAACAGCTGGGCACATTATGAAACGGGCAGAAACCGTACAAATTGAAAAAGGACCAAGAGTCGCCTTAACACTTATGAAAAATCTAGGAATCTCTTCGATTTATGTAGTCGATAAAAAAAATCGATTATTAGGTGCAGTTACCGCTCAAATAGCTCGTGAAGCCGTTGAAATGGGAAAATCTTTACATGAAGTACTCAATCAAAACATTACTACTGTTCCAAAAGAAACCTTGTTAATGGATATGTTCGAAATGGTTTCAACAGCTCAGATACCTATTGCAGTTGTAGATGAACAGGAACGTATGAAAGGAATTGTCATAAAAGGTGCCCTTATTGGTGCACTTGCAGGAAATGACTCATATATTCATTCATCAGAAACAATTGATTCATCTTTAAGGGAGGTGAATTAAATGAATGAATGGATTCCCAAAATCCCTTTAGCTAATTGGATTGATCAGTTCGTGGATTGGCTAACTTCAAAATTTGGTAGTGTTTTTGACGGTCTAGCAACTGGATTAGAAAGTATTGTGAACGGAATTGTTTCCGGCCTTGGCTTCATTCCTCCTATCCTACTTGCTATAATAATTAGTTTAGTTGCCTGGTGGTTAACCAAAAAAAGTATTGCCATATTTTCTTTAATTGGTTTCCTCCTTATCGATTATTTAGGATATTGGAATGCAATGCTTGATACATTGGCTCTTGTTTTAACATCGGTAATTATCTCAGTAGTCGTTGGAATTCCAATTGGAATATGGGCTTCTCAAAAGGATACAGTGCGGAAAATTGTTACTCCTATCCTTGATTTCATGCAAACTATGCCGGCCTTCGTATATCTACTTCCAGCTATTTTCTTCTTTAATATTGGTGTCGTTCCTGGGGTCGTTGCATCTGTCATTTTCGCAATGCCGCCAACTATTCGTTTAACAATATTAGGAATTAAACAGGTTCCAGAAGACATTATTGAAGCAACCGAAAGTTTTGGATCTACTACCGGTCAGAAATTACTAAAAGTACAACTACCACTTGCCACACCTACAATTATGGCAGGAATAAATCAAAGTATTATGCTTGCTCTTTCTATGGTAGTAATCGCATCCATGGTCGGTGCACCTGGTTTGGGTGAAGAAGTCTATCGTGCTGTTACACAATTAAAAACAGGTGTTGGTGTTGAAGCTGGATTAGCGATTGTTATCGTGGCAATTGTTTTAGATCGAATTACACAAAATGTGGGCAAGAAAAATCAGAGGGGGAATTTGTAATGTGGAAAAAAATTTTAGGTATTGGCGCTGTGGCGGCATTAACAATTGGACTAACGGCATGTGGCAGTGATAAAGCAAACTCTGATAAGAATTCTTCTGTCGGTGATCGTGTAAATTATAAAATTACAGGTATTGATCCTGGAGCAGGTATCATGACAGCTACTGAAAATGCATTAAAGGATTACAAACTTGATGATTGGGAATTAGTGACTGGTTCAAGTGCAGCGATGACTGCCGCATTAAAAAAAGCATATGATAAAAAGGAGCCAATCATCATTACAGGCTGGAATCCTCACTGGATGTTTGCAAAATATGATCTGAAATATCTTAAGGATCCGAAAGGTGTATATGGTGAAGCGGAAGAAATCCATACAATTGGACGAAAAGGATTAAAGGATGATCATCCAACAGCATATAAAGTACTAAGTCAATTTAAATGGTCTGAAGATGATATGGGTGCAGTTATGCTGGATGTTCAAGAAGGAACAAAACCTGAAGAAGCTGCTGCTAAATGGGTAAAAAATAACAAAGAGAAAGTTGCAGAATGGACAAATGGCGCTGAAAAAGTAAATGGTGAAAACATTAAACTTGCATATGTCGCATGGGATAGTGAAATTGCCAGTACTAATGTGATAGGAAAAGTACTAGAAGATTTAGGCTATAAAGTCACGCTTACACAAGTGGAGGCTGGACCGATGTGGACTGCTATCGCTGACGGAAGTGCCGATGCATCACTTGCAGCATGGTTACCTTTAACTCATAAAACATATGCGGAAAAATTCAAAGGAAAATATGAAGATATCGGAACAAGCATGACTGGTGTGAAAATTGGTTTAACCGTTCCTAAATACATGGATATTGATTCTATTGAAGATTTAAAATAAAACAGCCTCAGGGCTGTTTTATTTTTTGTTGAATTTGCTATTACGGGAATACTACTCACTAAAGGAGGGAAAATCATGTCTAGAAGAAGGAAATCGCTCGTTCCTGAAGCAAGAAGTGCCTTAGATGTATTTAAAGGGAAAGTCATGGCTGAAAAAGGATACACAGTGGACCCTAATAAACCGAATAATGTGAAATATGAAGTAGCTAAAGAACAAGGTGTACCTCTAAAAGAAGGTTATAACGGTCAGTTAACATCGGAGCAGGCAGGAAAAGTCGGTGGTCCAATTGGTGGCAACATGGTTAAGGAAATGATTCGTATGGCGCAAGAGCAGCTTAGCAAAAAAAAATAATGCCGGGTTAGCCCGGCATTTTCACTTTATAAGAAAGAAGTATTATTGATAACGTACTCTAGATAAACCAATGGATAAAAATAATAAAGAGAATCCTATTAACACAATCACGGGAGTCATAATATCACTAACCGATCCACCTCCTGCAATTAATTCCGTAAATCCCTTCATAGCCCACGATTGTGGAACAAAGTTTGCCATTTTCTGCATGAATTCTGGAACAATACTAATTGGCCAATAGACACCACCTAACATACAGGTTGATACAATAATCAATGTTCCGATAGCATTTTGTTGCTCAGATGTTTTAACTAAACTAGCAATGGCTAAGCCTAGTCCAACTACACAAAGCAGTAATGAAGTGATTAATATGAAAACACCTAAAGGATTTCCCCATTTTACACCAAAAAATATGGAGGAAGAAACCATTAATAAGATAAATTGGATCCATCCAATTAAGAAAAACGAGAGAAAATAACCCAACATCACTTGTACCCTACTAGATGGGGTTGTAAAAAGGCGAGACCAAACACCTGTTTTTCTTGCTTCTATGATTATTCCTGTTACAGACAGCATCATAATCATAACAAACATAATGGAAAACCCAGCAGAACTATAGGATAACCCACTTAATACGTGGTTAGTACTATGATTCTTTGTAGAAAAAGACGTCAATTGTTGATTTTTATTTTCTTTAGATTGGGATAGGTTAAGCAACCTCTTTAACATAACATCCCACTTATCATCGCTATATTTACTCCAGTTTTGAGCAGCGGTTAACTGTAATTGCAACGTTGAAACATTTTGCTTCATCATTTGCTTAATTAATGGTGCACTTGTAGAATTTGGTTGATGTTTAAACAGAATGAGTGGATCTCTATGACTCAACATCTTCTCTTCAAAGCCTTTTTGTAAATAATAAATTGCATGAACTTTTTGATTTTTCAGTTGCTCATCAGCTGTCTTTGATGAAACTATTGAATAAATAATGAGTTTATCTTGTTGTAATTGATCCACTAGTAATTTAGACAACTCTGTATGATCCTCATCGACAATTGAAACTTTTACTTTTTGTTCAGAGTCACTACCTAAAATACTTCCAAAAAGCAAAGTGAAAAGTAATGGCATGGCTAACATTAATACATATGCAGAAGGTTTTTTAAAAGTTCTTTTCAGTTCAAATAAACAGATTGTAATGATTTTTTTCATCTTTATTCCTCCCAATGAACCCTAATAAATTGTTCGCAAACGCCAAGAACCCAGTATTAAAGAAACAAAACCAATCAGCATTAATATTAATACCGGCAATAGTAATGCGCCCCACGTTGTACCGGACATAACCTCTGTAAAACTTGTTAATGCCCATGAATTAGGTGTAATCATAGAAATTTTTCGCAACATTTCAGGAAATACCGAAATGGGCAGCATGGAACCTCCGAGTAAAGAAAAAATTTGCACTCCTATTCCCCCAAGTGTATCCGCCATCTTCTCGTCCTTTGTAAATGATGCAACAATCATTGATAATCCGGAAACAGCAAAGCTATGGACGAAAGCTATCATGAATGTTTGTAAACTATTTTCTCCCCAAGATACTTTTAATAAATAGTGTGTAGCCCCCATGAATACAAGGAATTGTAAAAAGGCAAATAGAAGTGTTCCATAAAATTTACCTAATAGTATAGAATTTTTTTGTGTCGGTGTAGTTAAAATTCTTGATAAGGTTTCTGTACTTTTTTCGTTGTGAAAAGATTTTCCGCCAACCATGGCATTGAACAAGAGAAACATTGCAGCCATTGCTGCTGCATAATATTGCATCGAAGTGATCTTTTTATCGCCAATTGGTGTATCTTTTACTAATTCCAAATTACTTTCCAAATCTTTTTCCATGTTTTGAACAAGTTCTTTGTTAATCGTATTCGTATTGATATTTTTCCCATCAGCCACAGAAGCTACTGCTAAGTCTTTCAAAACTGTTTTTGTTGAAGTAGCAATTGTTTTGGTTGTGCTGGCAAATGACTCAGTCAGTTGTTGGATAAACGTTGCTTCTAAGTCCTTTCCATTTACGGGAAGTATGACAACTGGAGTGTTTTTATCATTTATAAGCTTTTCTTTCCATTGATTTGGAATAATAATTCCAACATCCACGCCTTCTTTATTAATCCAATTTTTCAATTGATGTTCGGACTTTGCTTGTTTAACAGTTAGCGTTTTTTTCATTTGTTTATCTAATAAAACAGAATGGATAAATTGGATGGTTAGTGGATCTTCTTCATTAACGTAAACTCCGACAGTAGTTTTCATTACACTATTTGAATCACCCATTACTCCTTTCAGTGCCGATCCCAATATGGCAGTTAAGATTATAGGCATAAGGAACATCATCATAATAGCTTTTCGATCTTTAATACGTACTTTAAAATCTTTTCCCGCTATGATTAAACTTTTCATTTTTCTCCCACCTTTAATCTCGTAATGTGCGTCCAGTTAATTTTAGAAATAAAGATTCTAAGTTTGCCTCTTGAAATTGTAGTTGTGAAATCTTCACATTTGAATGTATGGAATGCAAAACAATATCCGATAACAGATTTTCATTATTTTGTATAAAAATATCAATACTTGTATCTGTGTTTATGGTAATATTTTCAACGCCATCTATGGACTTTAGTTGATTAATAAATACTGGATTTACTTGATCAACTTGTACATGGAGAACAGTTCCGCCAGCTAAACGATTACAAAGATCTATTTTTGAACCACTTGCGATTAACTGACCATGATCGATGATCGCAATTCGTTTACAAAGAAACTCAACTTCTTCCATGTAGTGACTTGTATAAATAATTGTCATGCCCTCTTCATTTAATTTTTTTACGGTTTCTAGAATATGATTTCTAGATTGAGGATCAATCCCAACAGTTGGTTCATCCATTATAAGTAATTGAGGTTTATGCATTAATGCAGCACCAATATTAATTCTTCTTTTCATGCCTCCGGAAAATGTTTCGATTTTATCTTTTGCCCGATCTGACAGCCCTACAATTTTAAGTACCTCATTTGCTCGATTTTTCACTTCTTTTCCATGTAACCCATACATTTTTCCCCAGAAAATTAGGTTATCAATTGCTGACATCGTAGGGTAAAGTGCAATATCTTGTGGTACAACCCCAATTTTCTTTTTAATATCCAAGGGATTCTTTTTCACCGAGATACCATCGACGGTGATGTCTCCTTCATTAAAAGGTACGAGACCGCAAATCATCGATATAGTTGTTGATTTCCCTGCACCATTTGGACCAAGCAAACCGAATGATTCTCCCTTTTCTACTTGAAGGCTAACACCTTTTACTACTTCCTTATTTCCAAAGCTTTTTTTTACGTTTGATACCGTTAACATGTTAATTTCCTCCTCTTCCCTCTCGTTCTAAAATCATTTTATTTCTTTTTCTACGTCTTTCCATCTAACAGGAGATAGATTTTTGCAAACAAAAAAACGACACGATTGTGCCGTTGCTCATAATCATATATGCGAAAAGTCATGTTCAAAAAGTAGTTATTCCATAGCGGACTGCATAAATAGCCGCTTGTGTTCGATCACGTATTTCAAGTTTTTGGATAATATTTGAAACATGGTTTTTTACCGTTCCTTCTGTGATAAACAGTGTATCAGCTATCTCCCTATTATTTAATCCATTACCAAGTAATTTTAGCACTTCAATTTCTCGGCTCGTTAATTCATCTATAGAACTTGGAAGTTCCTTTGTGAAGCTTCCTTCATCAATACCCTTCGTTTTTCGTAGTTCAGTTAAAACGTGAGACGTGAAATCTTTCGGTAAAACAACACCACCATGATAAACTGTCTTAATCGCCTGAACTATTGTGTCTGTAGGCATATCCTTTAATAAATACCCACTGGCACCCTCTTCTAATGCCTCAAATATGTATTTACTATCGCTAAAGGTTGTTAACATTAATACTTTAGTAAATGGGATGTTTTCTCTAATCAATCTAGTTCCCTCAACACCGTTTACTTTTGGCATTCTTATATCCATTAAAATTAAATCGGGCAGGAGGTCTAACGCCTTTTCTAATGCTTCTTCACCGTCACTAGCCGTTCCAATAACATTTATTTCCTCTCGTAAATTAAGTAAGGATCCTAATCCCTCTCTTACTAATGGCTGGTCATCCACAATCATAATGTTTATCATTCTATCACCCCGACTGAACCCCATTTTAATATTTTTAAAGGGAACTGAACAAATACTGAAAATCCCTTCTCCTCGTTGCTTTTGAAAAGTATGGTTCCACCATGTTCCATGATTCTTTCTTTCATATTGATTAAGCCAAATCCAGGGACAATGTTTTGTGCCCCTTGCCCATTATCTTCGATTTCAAGTTCAATTCCCTGATTTAATATATTTATCGATACATGACATTGAGTAGCAAGACCATGTCTTTTTGCGTTTGTCAGAGACTCCTGAACGATTCTTTTAATTGTTGGTTGCAATGAAGGAGGAACTAATGAAGGATCTCCATTAATCGTTAATTGTGCTTCTAATCCCGATAGATTGGAAAAGTCATGGAGCATTTCCCTTAATACATGAAGAAAAGATACTTTTAAATTATCTTCTTCTTTTAATGTGCGCACAGATAGCCTAATTTCATTTAATGACTCACGTGTTAATACTTCGCATGTTTGAAGAATATCTTTACTTCTTTCCGGTTGAATGGTGACTACCTCTTTTGCCAATTGTAATTGTACTAATAACGCAGTCATTTTATGACCAACAGTATCATGTATTTCACGAGCAATTTGATTTCGTTCTCGAATAACTGTTAATTCCTCTACCTGTTTTGAGTAATCATTTAGGTGGTCATGTGCTATACGTAATGCTTCATGGGAATCATTTAATTGTTCAAATTGATTCGAAATGGTTTCTCTTGCCCTCAATAAGTTGCGAATAAGACTGCCAACAACTGCACCATAAACAACATACATGATACTTAATAGATTATTAGATAGTGAAAACTCTCCATTAACAACATATTTTTCATAACTAATTGCCATCCATGACACAACTAAGGCTAATAAAAATATTCGTAGGATAGTTTTATTTTCAAAAACTAGAAAAACCGTTGTTGAAATTACCCCAAAAAAAATTAAATATAATAGTCCACTATCCTTTGGAAATAATGCGCCAAAACCCGCACTTAAAAGAAAATCAATAGATACGCATATTAATTTTATACGAGGATTTTTAGTTAAAAATTGAATAAAATGACTTCCAACAAAAAGAACCATTGCTCCGATTGTGTAAAGCAATTTCCAGAAATCATGCTCTGAATTCAATTGAAAATGAAAACTACTAAGTAATAAAAACATGATAACTCTAGTTGAGGAAAGTAAAACAAAAGATAAATTTTTCAAAATAAGTACATCCTTCACGTTAAAGTTAAATAAATGCAGTAAACTACTTTAACAAGTATTCGATAGAACAAAAAAATATCCTCTTTATAATAAAAAAATCACTCATATCCATATTAATCTTGGATAAAAGTGATTTTTTCATTTTTCCTTAAATTAAAGAAGTAAAAAAGCGATGGGTATCGTAATGATTAACGTTAAAATTACCCGTTCAAGCCAAATGATAAGTAATTTAGGCAATGAGATTGGTATGTCTGTTGAAACGATACATGGTATTAAAGCTGAGAAGAAAATAATAGCGGATACCGATACGACTGCAATGACAAACTTTGTTACAACGGCACTTCCGGTAACTAATAATGCTGGTAAAAACATTTCAGCTATTGAAACAGCACTTGCTTTAGCTGCTAACAATGAATCTGGAAGATGAAATAACGCAGTAATTGGATAAAAGATGTAACCAATAATATCAAAGACCGGAGTGAATTCAGCTAAGACCAAACCTAATAATCCTACTGAAAGAATGGACGGCAGGATAGACATCGTCATTATAAATCCGTCTTTTAAATTTATCCAAATATTCCTACCTAAACTAGGAGAATTTTGTGCAGCATCCATCGCTTCTTTCCACGCATGTTTAAAACGATCGCCTTTGACAAGCTCTTCAGGTTTTCCTTCCCCGTCATAATATTCATCACTCATGGAGCGAAGCGGCCATATTCTTACTGTTAAGGCCGTAACGATAAAGGTGATTACAAGTGTTGCCCAAAAATAGAGGTTCCATATATCCATTAAACCAAGGGTTTTCGCTACAACAATCATAAAGGTCGCAGATACGGTAGAAAAACCGGTAGCAATAATTGCCGCTTCTTTCACTGTATACTTTCCTTCTTTAAACACACGATTTGTTATTAATAAACCGATAGAATAACTGCCAACGAAAGAAGCGACTGCATCCACAGCGGATCTACCCGGTGTTTTCCAAACTGGTCGCATAACAGGCTGCATAAGCACCCCAATAAACTCTAATAACCCATAGCCAACTAAGAGAGCAAGAAACACTGATCCAATCGGAACGAGTAAACCTACTGATATAACTAGTTTATTAAACAAAAAAGGGCCCATATCTGGATCTGCAAGCCATTTAGGTTCCAATTTAAAAACAAGTAAGCAAGCAACAATAAAACCTATTATTTTAAATATTGAGAAAAATATTGAGATACCATCCTTATTCCATGTTTTAGTATAAAATGGATAGATAGCTCCCAATAAAATAACTAGTAATGCATAATAAGGTATCACACTTGGAACTGATTTTTGAATATATGTTACGATATGGTCGAGCATGATTGAAGATGTACCATTAATTGAAATCGGAATAAAAAACATAAAGATTCCAATTGCACTGAAAATGACAAACTTAAGAATATTAATTCCGTTTATCGATGATTTTGTGTGAAGTTGACCATCTAAACGTGGATTTGGATTTGCCATCCCTATTTCCCCCTTTATTAGAACTCAGGTTTCTCCCTATGAGAGAAACCTGAAGAACTATTATTTCATTCTTTTATAAAATCCTGATAAAAATGAAAGAAACACATGTGTTCCCGCCTTTACAGTAGGCTGAACAGCTCCATCACGTGTAGGATCAAGACAAACGATGTCCATTGCTCCTACCTTAGGGTGGAGCCCCGCTGTGAAGACAGCATCAAATAATTCATCCGTTCTCATGCCTCCCGGTGTTGAAGCTGGAACACCAGGTGCGTAAGCAATATCTAGTACATCCATATCTACTGTCAAATAGATTCGATCCACTTTTTCAGCCAAAGTGAAAAGTGTTTCATTAACAGTTTGCGTGATTCCATTTTTCCTCGCTTTATTTAATGTAATATAATTCACACCATATTCTTTGGCACATTCTACTAAAGAAGGTGCGTTAAAAAATCCATGCAAACCGATATTATAAATATTTTCCCCTTTAATGGTTCCACTCTCTATCAAATTTCGGATAGGTGTGCCATTTGTCGGTCCGTGATCCTTTAAATCACGAAGATCAAAATGAGTATCCAATTGGAGTATCCCTATCTCTTCATCCGGATACGTTTCTTTCAATCCTTTTACAAGCATAGCTGTGATTGAATGATCCCCACCGATTGTTACTGGAAAGGTGTTCGTGAGTTCCTTCGTAACACCATGAAAAGCATCTTTAATATTTTGATGGCTTAATAGAATATCGGTATAATGCATTTGCACATCACCAATATCGATGACTTTTAAATCTCGTAAATCCAATTCTTCATCCAAATTATAGGTATTGAATCCTTTCCATGATCGTCTAAACCATTCAGGAAATTCTGATGCGCCTGATGCACTAATTGAAGATCGCGATAATGGAACACCCATAAGTGCGATATCCCAATCGTTTTGTTCATCATCTTTATCAAGATGATGAATAGATTGTATCCATTCATTTACTTTAACATCCTTTCCCGGAGTAACTTTCTTCCAGGAAAATGAAGGGCTATCTATTGGTAACTGGTTGATATTATTCAGCATAATTGACCACTCTCAACTACAATTTTTCCATTTTTGATAACCATATCCGTATGGTTCATTCCATAATGATACTGAAGTTGCATATAATTTGGCACATTCATCATGACGATATCAGCTTTTTTGCCTATTTCAAGACTTCCTATTTCATTGCTGCGATTAATCGCATGTGCCGCATTTATCGTACAAGCTGTGATTGCCTCGGCCGGTGTCATCCCCATTTTCATACATGCTAGATTCATAATAAATGGAAGTGAGGTTGTCGGTGATGAGCCAGGATTACAATCCGTAGAAAGTGCAACTGGTACACCTTCGTCAATCATCTTTCTTCCTCTCGCTGAATCTGCCATTAAAAAGAATGCAGTCCCAGGTAAAAGTACCCCAATTACTTCTTTTTCGGCCATCTTTTTTATTCCAGTATCTGAAGCTCTTAATAAATGCTCTGCGGAAATGGCCCCAACGTCTGCCGCTAACTCGGCTCCCTCATATGGTTCAATCTCGTCCGCATGTATTTTAGGAATTAGACCATATTCCTTTCCAGCTTCAAGGATTTTCTTGCTTTGTTCAGGTGTAAAAACTCCCCTTTCACAAAAGACGTCATTAAATTCAGCCAAATTTTCTTTTGCTACTTGAGGAAGCATTTCTTCAATTACGATTCTTACAAATTCATCCGGATTTTCTTTGAAATTTGCAGGAACAGCATGGGCGCCCATAAAGGTACGAACAATATCAATTACATGTTCTTCATTCAGTTGCTTCGCCACTTCTAATTGTTTCTTTTCCGTTTTCCAATCTAAACCATACCCACTTTTTGCTTCAACGGTCGTTACTCCATGTTTTAAAAATGAATCTAGTCTTGTTTTACTTTCTGAAAGCAGTTCTTCATAGGAAGCGGCACGCGTCCTTGTCGTCGTAGCGTGAATTCCACCGCCATTATTCATGATTTCCATATAGGTCGCACCATTTAATCGCATATTAAACTCGTTTTCACGACTTCCTGCGTAGACAAGATGTGTATGTGGATCAATCAAACCTGGTAATACGATTTTTCCGGTCGCATCTACAATAATTGATTCATTCAACCGATCGCTATATCTGCTTTGTATTTCTTCAGTTGTTCCAACAGCCATAATCTGTCCATTCTCTATCCAAAGTGCGCCATCTTTAACAATATGAAGATTATTCATCTCTTCTCTTTTAAATGGTTTATCCGATCCACCTGCAACCGTAATCAATTCATTTGCATGGTGTATAAAAATTGGTTTCTCTGACAATTTAGTCCCTCCTTGATAATAATTTAGCTTATTCATCCGATGATTGAAGCATTGGAATATTGATACCTTTTTCCTTTGCGGTTTTGATGGCTAAATCATAGCCTGCGTCAACATGTCGCACAACACCCATTCCAGGATCGGTCGTTAATACGCGCTCTAGTCGCTTTTCAGCTTCTTTCGTTCCATCTGCAACAATCACCATTCCAGCATGCAAGGAATAGCCCATTCCAACACCACCACCATGATGAACGGATACCCAGCTTGCCCCGCCTACCGCATTAATCATCGCATTTAAAATTGGCCAATCTGCTACCGCATCACTGCCGTCTTTCATTCCTTCTGTTTCACGATTAGGAGATGCGACAGAGCCTGAATCTAAATGATCACGCCCGATAACGATTGGGGCCTTTAACTCACCACTTGCAACCATGTCATTAATGATTTTTCCGAATTTCGCTCGTTCACCATAGCCAAGCCAGCAAATACGTGATGGCAGTCCTTGAAATTGAATTTTTTCACGTGCCATTTTAATCCAGTTGCATAAATGCTTATTGTCACTAAATTCGCGTAAAATGACTTCATCTGTTTTATAAATATCCTCAGGATCCCCTGATAATGCTACCCAACGGAATGGACCTTTTCCTTCACAAAACTGCGGGCGAATATACGCTGGTACGAATCCAGGGAAATTAAAGGCATCCTCTACACCTTCATCCTTCGCTACTTGGCGAATATTGTTACCATAATCAAAAGTGATTGCCCCTTTTTCTTGCATAACTAGCATCGCTTTAACATGTTCCGCCATACTAGTTTTTGATTTTTTTACATATTCCTCAGGATTTTCATTACGCAATTGCTCTGCATCCTTTAAACTATACCCAATTGGAATATATCCATTTAATGGATCATGCGCAGATGTTTGATCAGTTAGAACATCTGGAATAAATCCTAGCTCAATCATTTGAGGCAAAACTTCAGCAGCATTGCCTAGTAATCCAATGGATAAAGCCTTGCATTCTGCTTTTGCTTCTTTTGCTAATCGAATAGCTTCTTCTAAAGATTTTGTCTTCACATCTAAGTAGCGAGTTTCAATGCGGCGGTCAATTCTTGTTTCATCAACTTCGATTGCAATACAAACTCCTTCTGCCATTGTAACAGCAAGCGGTTGTGCACCACCCATTCCTCCAAGGCCAGCTGTAACTGTAATTGTTTGTTTCAGTGACTCTCCGAAATGCTGCTTACCTAATTCAGCAAACGTTTCATATGTTCCTTGAACAATCCCTTGGCTGCCAATATAAATCCAGCTTCCTGCCGTCATCTGACCATACATCATTAAACCTTTTTTATCTAACTCATGAAACGTATCCCAGTTTGCCCAAGCAGGTACTAAATTAGAGTTAGCAATTAGAACCCGTGGGGCATCCGTGTGGGTCTTGAATACTGCAACAGGTTTCCCGGATTGTACAAGTAATGTTTCATCAGATTCTAATTCATGTAATGTTTTTACAATGGCATCATAACAGTCCCAGTTTCGTGCAGCTTTGCCGATTCCTCCGTAAACAACAAGATCTTCAGGTCTTTCCGCTACATCCTTGTCTAAATTGTTCATTAACATTCGAAGCGCTGCTTCCTGTACCCAGCCTTTAGCATGTAATTCAGAACCTTTGTATTGATGAATCTCTCGCTTTGTATCCGTTTTCATTTATATTCCTCCTTATCTAATATATCTATATTATAAAAACAAACAATTCAGTAAAGTGATAAAATAATATTCGTTTTTTTATACTTACTTTATATTAATTTATAAATTTTAAAATAATCTGTCTTAATATTTATACTTATATGATATTTTTATAATTTGATATTCACAATGGTGCTTTACTTTGCAATTAAGTGTTCATTTTTGTGAAATATTTATTTCATGTTTAATAGCTCATTTACTTAGTAGAAATTATGGGTTTTGTTAAATTCAGAATTATCCCAATATTATGTTGACAAGTTTGTTTTATTTACCTTACGATTATATTGTGGGAGAAATTACAAATAAAAGGAGTGTCGGCATTGGGGAAAAACGTGAAGAATATGGAAAAACGAATTGATTATGAAAAAATTGCAGAAAGTAGTGGGTTTAAACATTTAATGTCCTCCAAGAAAAAATTCATCGTGCCACTTACCATCTTCTTTTTAGTGTTCTATTTTGCTTTACCTATATTAACGTCCTACACTACAGTCCTCAACAACAATGCATTCGGAGATATTTCTTGGGCATGGGTTTTTGCTTTTGCACAATTTATCATGACTTGGGTCCTTTGTATCGTTTATGTAAAAAAAGCGTCATTTTTTGATAAGTTAGCAAACAGAATTATAGAAGAAAACTTTGAAAAAGGAGAAAAAGGTGCATGAGTCCTACTGTAATTATTCTATTTCTAATCATTGTTGGAATGACTTTAGTCGTTACCTATTATGCTGCAAAACGAACAAAAACGACAAGTGAATTTTATACAGCGGGCGGTGGACTAACCGGCTGGCAAAATGGATTGGCAATTGCAGGAGACTATTTATCTGCAGCATCATTTCTCGGGATAGCCGGAATGATTGCTTTAAGCGGTTTTGATGGATTTTTTTATAGTATTGGGTTTTTAATTGCATATTTAGTCGTAATGTTCATTGTTGCAGAGCCCCTTAGAAATTTAGGAAAGTATACATTAGCTGATATGATTAATTCCCGATTTGATGCAAAAAAAGTACGTGGGGTTGCAGCATTAAATACGATTACCATTGTTATTTTCTATATGATCGCCCAATTAGTTGGTGCGGGTGCGCTTATTCAATTATTATTCGGAATCGATTACTGGATTGCCGTTTTAATCGTTGGAATTATGATGACAGTTTATGTCCTTTTCGGAGGTATGACAGCTACGAGTTGGGTTCAAATAATTAAGGCTGTATTACTGATGATTGGTACGATCATCATTTCTTTTATCGTTTTAGCGAAATTCCATTTCAATATTTTTGATATGTTTAGTGAGATGAAAACGGCCACACCACTTGGAGCAGACTACTTAAAACCTGGAGTAAAATATAAAGTACCATTAGATACGATTTCATTAATGCTCGCACTTGTTCTTGGTACTGCGGGTTTACCACATATTTTGATGCGCTTTTTTACCGTTAAGGATGCAAAAACAGCAAGAAGTTCCGTCGTAACGGCTACATGGATCATCGGTATTTTTTATGTATTAACGATTTTCCTTGGTTTTGGCGCAGCTTACTTTGTTGGATTCGATACAATCAAAACAGCAAACGCAGCGGGAAATATGGCGGCGCCATTACTTGCGGGTGCATTAGGTGGAGATTTTCTTATGTCCTTCGTATCTGCCGTTGCATTTGCGACTATTTTAGCAGTTGTGGCGGGGTTAGTTTTATCGGGTGCTTCCGCATTTGCACATGATATCTATGCACAGATCATTAAAAAGGGAAAAGTGACAGAGAAAAAACAAATGCTCGCAGCTAAATACGCTTCTATTGGAGTCGCTGTTTTATCCATTTTATTAGCTTTGTTCGCTCAAAAAATGAATGTGGCATTTCTCGTTTCACTCGCGTTTTGTGTGGCAGCCAGCGCTAACCTCCCAGTAATCATCTTTACGATTTATTGGAAAAAATTTAATACGGCCGGTGCCATTACTGGCATGCTTTCGGGTCTATTGTCATCGTTAATCCTTGTTATTGTTAGTCCGAATGTATTCTCCCCAATTGAGGGTGCAGCAATATTTGTCGGCGAGCCGTTAATATCTTTAACGAACCCCGCCATTATTTCGGTTCCGTTAGGTTTTATCGGGGCGTATGTTGGAACGGTTATCTCGAAAAAACAAGATATGAAACGATATGCAGAAGTAATCGTAAAAGCAAATACAGGATATAAAGAATAATATCAAAAAGCGAGTTCTCTAAAATGAACTCGCTTTTACTCTTATTTATCATAATCACGGGATTTTTTCTCGGAACTAAGAAGGAGTAAAGTGTTCTAGAGATTCCTTTGTACGAAATTGCTTTGGTGGCATACCAGCATGGTTTTTAAATACTCGCGAAAAATAGTATTGGTTTTGAAACCCTGTTAAAGAAGCAATTTCTTTTACAACCATATCAGTTTCAACAAGAAGTTTTTTTGCCTCTTTTATTCTTATGTCAGTTAAGCATTCCCGAAATGTTTTCTTTGTTTTTTCAACGAATAAATGGCTTAAATAAGTTGAATTCCTGCCTGCAAAATTGGACAAATCACTTAAAGCAAAGTCTTTCTTCCAATAATTCAATTCCATATATTTTAAGCACTTCTCAATTATATCCGTATATGAATTTTTGCTTATATCGGTAACTGCATCGATTATTTTCGAGGTAAAAATGATCAATCTTTGAATAATTCGGAAAATGATAGATTCATATAATATCGTATCAAAAATGGTTAAATATTCTTCCTCATATAATTTATGATCCAGATTAGTGGATTTCATGTGCCGACGAATTTGCGCTAAAATGCTTGTTAAACGAATGCGTAATAAACCCGGATCCGGAAAAGGATTTGTAAATTGCAAAAATTCCCTAGATAAGAAGCTAGATATTTCTTCTTTATTCCCTTCATTTAAATAACTAATCCATTGCTTTTGCTCGCCCGGTGTTAAGAATGGATCGATAAATTCCCATTGTAATTCACGCGTAAACTCTAAAACCTGCCGATATCCAACAAAAAAAGTTACTTCAGTCATTTTTTTTGTATGTAAATATTTCTCGTGTAAAGATAAGTGGGGATTCTCCTCTAAATTAATAATAATGAAAATAGATTCGCGTTCGAATTGGTCCCAATCATACATAAAGCGTTTACATAGAGAACTCCAATCTAAGTCTGCATGCGAATTAAATAGACAGATAGTCATATCACTTAATGGGAAAATCCTTGGAGAAACTGGAAAGATATAATCTTTTAAAAATAGGTTTAGCTTCGGAAGAATACTTACTTTCTCAGGTTGAAAGGCGACAAATACATATGGTTCGATAAATGAACTTTCTGCTAAGAATAAATGTTCATATACAACATTTTGTTTTTCCGTATGAAAGGTTTTTTCTAGGTTATTTTTACCTTTTCGTTCAAGTTCCCGAATAAATAAATTGATATTATTTAAAAGCTCTTGTGGGGAAAATGGCTTAATTAATAAGCATTTAGTTCCTATATCAATTGCTTTTTTAGCTGCTTCGAATGTCGCTTCCATCGTAATAGAGATAATGGTTGGTTGATTAATTTTAATCGCTTTTAGTAATTCTTCCCCCATACCGATATTCGTTTCATAAATAAAGATATCTGGGCGATCATTTTCAAGGACCATTATAGTATCAATTAGGTTATGGGCTAATTTGACATTTACATTTGAAACAGAAGATTCAATAAGCCATTTCATTCCTTTAGCTTCAAATTCATCATTGTCTGCAATCAATAGGTTGTACATTTTATCCACCTCTTAATTAAGTATACATACCTCCATTTATGTGTAACACTTGACCATTCACATAATTTGATAGTGGTGAGGCTAAATAAAGAATTGCAGATGCTGCTTCTTCAGGAGTACCTGCTCGTTGTTGCGGGATTGAATGTTCAAACATTTTTCTTACTTTCTCGGGAATTCCTAATGAAACACCATTGAAAGATTCGCCTTTTTCTTTTGATTGTGTTAGACGTGTATCGATTAAACCGAATGCGACAGCATTACAATTTACATTATATGATCCCCATTCTTTTGCAACTGTTTTGGTCAAACCAATGAGCCCGGCTTTTGCAGAAGCGTAATTAGCTTGGCCGATATTCCCCATCACACCAGCTACAGAGGATACATTCACTATTTTACGATATATTTCACTACCAACCTCGTTTCTCATATATGGTGCGGCTGCACGAATCAATTTAAATGGTGCAATTAAATGAATATCTAACATTGCTTGAAACTGATCGTCACTCATTTTATGAATCATGCCATCCCAAGTATACCCGGCATTGTTAACCAATATGTTTAGCCCGCCAAAGCTTGTTATTGCTGCATCAATAATATTTTCAGCAAAACGATGATGTGTCACATCACCTGGAAAAGCCACAGCTTGACCACCCTTTTCTTTGATTTCGGAAGCTACTGCCGTTGCATGCTCCTCATCAAGATCGGAAATAATCACGTTTGCTCCTTGTTCAGCGAGTATTTTTGCTACTGCTTTACCAACTCCTCGACCAGAACCTGTGACGATAGCCGTTTGATTATGTAACATCATACCTCTTCACTCTCCTTCTTAACTTGAAATTCTCCTTTTAACTTCGTTTCCCCTTCGGTATTTTTGACAAATAATTTCCCTGCAAGTCGTAATTCTCCATCAACTTCTATCTCATTGACGATACTTCCTTCAATTGATAAACATTCACCGGGTCTCGTCATCGACGAAAACCGCACTTTAAATTTACGTAAATTTTTTCTAGGGAACCATTTACTTAAGGCCTCTCCTGCCATACCCATAATTAACATCCCATGTGCAATTACATCACCTAACCCTGCTTTTTCTGCAATCGGGACGACTGTATGAATCGGATTAAAATCGCCTGATGCCCCCGCATATTTAACAAGCTGAGTATGTGTAATGATTGGTTTATGAACAGTTTCAAGACTATGCATATGCTCAACCCTTTCTTTCTATAATATTTGAACGACTGATGAGTACTACTTCTTCGTCTCTTTTATAAACACTCTCAATTGTAATAAAATCCATTCTCTTTTTTTCAACATGCGAAATAACTTTTGCTAGACAAGAAATCGTATCACCGGCGTATATATCAGAAAAATATTCATATTCTTGTTCACCGTGTAGAACCATTAAGGGGTTTAAGTCAAGTTCACGTATTATTGTTTCGAAATCGATCCCTCCCCACATCTCAATAACTGTTGGAAACGTCGGCGGAATTGGAATATCACTAAATCCATCTCTTTTTGCTGTTTCAAAATCATAATAAATGGGATTATCGTCACCAATCGCTAAAGCAAATTCCTTAATTTTGCTTCGCTCAATAGTGAATGATTCGATCGAAAAAGTTAAGCCTGTTCTATCCAATTGAATCATCTCCTTTTATGTATACTAAATCGTTTTCTACTATGAAATATTCGTAATTATCTTTCTAAAATCCTGCTTTCTGCTTTATCAAAAAATGCATTTCCGGTATTTTCCATGTTGAAATTGTCATAATTTGACGAAAACAACCAGGTTATTGGGTAAAATAATAAGTAAAAATTGTTTACATTTTTATCATTATTGAATAAAATAGTATCAAATCTTAATTTTTCCCTAAGGAAACTTTTTTGTTTAAGGTTTACATTTAGGTGGGGAGGAAACAAATGATGCGTGATAAAACATTAGATAAAAAATATATACCAAAATTAAGCAAAACAAGAGTATCTGCAGATGCTGTCTTAAGAGGCGAGGTAACGGGAATAAAGAAAATTCTCCCTTTTTTAGGTCCAGCATTTATTGCAGCAGTCGCTTATATCGACCCTGGAAATTTCGCAACAAATATTACCGCGGGATCAAAGTATGGCTATCTCTTACTATGGGTAATTGCTTTTTCTAACTTAATGGCGGTATTAATCCAATCACTTTCTGCTAAATTAGGAATTGCAACAGGTAAAAACTTACCGGAAATTGCAAGAGATCGTTTTCCAAAAAGTGTTTCCATATTTTTATGGATTCAAAGTGAATTAGTTATTATCGCCACTGATCTAGCTGAATTTATTGGTGCTGCCCTTGGTTTATACTTATTATTTGATATACCAATGGTCCCTGCGGCGCTTATTACAGCGGTAGGTTCATTTGCGATATTAGAGTTACAAAGGCGTGGTTTTCGCTCTCTGGAGGCTGGAATTGCAGCAATGGTACTGATTGTTGTTCTCGCATTTGCCTTTCAAACTTTTCTAGCGAAACCGGATATGGGTGCTGTACTAGGTGGAATGATTACACCTAAGTTTGAAGGAGTTGATAGTATTTTGCTTGCTGCTGGTATTTTAGGGGCTACGGTCATGCCGCATGCAATCTACTTACACTCCTCACTAACACAAAATAGAATAGTTGGAAAAAATGAAGCCGAAAAGAAAAGAATTTTTAAATTTGAATTTATTGATATTATCATTGCGATGATTATTGCCGGTGCGATTAATATGTGTATGCTCATCGTTTCGGCTGCATTATTTTTTAAAAATGGGTTAATCGTTGAGGATCTTGATGTTGCCTTCCATCAATTTGGTCAGTATGTAAGCCCAATAGCCGCGATTTCTTTCGGACTAGGATTATTAATCGCCGGACTATCCAGCTCTTCAGTTGGTACAATGTCTGGTGATGTCGTAATGCAAGGATTTATTAATGTACGTATTAACTTATATTTACGGCGGGCGATAACAATGATCCCTGCGCTTGCTATAATAATTTCAGGTGTGAATCCAACAAATGCATTAGTTATGAGTCAAGTCATTTTATCATTTGGTATTGCCTTTGCATTAGTACCTCTTATTATGTTTACAAGTAATAAGAAGCTAATGGGAGGACTTACAAACCATCGTGTGACTACGATCATTGCATGGATAGTCGCAGCGTTAGTGATTTTATTAAATATCTTTTTACTGATTGAGACAGTATTTAAATAATATAAGAAAAAAGTCGTGTTCAAATACACGACTTTTTTTAATTACATCGGTGTTAATTCATTATTTTTTTTCAATCGCATATATAGCAGCTGTAGCTAATATTTCAGAGCCGGTAAAAATCGCTTCATGATCGAATACCATATTAGGATGATGAAGACCCGGCTTTAGGTCGCATCCTAATCCTAACATTGTCGCTTTTAGTTGTGGCCTTTTTATTGAATAATAATGAAAATCATCGCCGCCAGTTGTTTGAATCGGCGGAACATAATTATCGATACCAATTACATCAATAATTGCTTCTTTCATTTTTTTAACAGCATCAACATTAGATACAGCTGCCGGTACATTTGAACTGATTTGATAAGGGATTTTTACTTCATAAAATCGTTCTAATGCATCAATCATTAAATCAATTTTCCCTTGCATTTTATCCATCGCTTCATTAGTTTGCGCTCTCATATCTAAACTAAATTTTGCATGACCGGGAATGATGTTTGAGCTTTCACCGCCCGCTTGAAACTTTGTTAGTTTGACCGAGGAAGGGACGAGTGGATCTATATGAATAGTTTTCAGCATTTGATCAAGTGTGGCACCTATTTCAATGGCGTTTGCGCCTAAATGCGGGCGTGCACCATGAAGATCATCCCCAATAATATTTCCATCAATGAATCGGCATGCACCATGAATGATCATAGGCGATCCATGACCATTAGGAACTTCTTGAAACGGTCTTAAATGGACTCCAAATAAATAATCTACATCATCTACAACTTGTTCATTCACCATACATATAGCACCTTGCCCTTTTTCTTCTGCCGGTTGAAAGATGAACCTTATTGTCCCCTTTATTGGAGTGTTTTTTAATAACATAAGCACACCGATGACAATTGTCATATGGGCATCATGTCCACATGAATGATTCGCTTGAAATGTCCCGTTAACTTCTTGCCATAGTGCATCAATATCTGCACGTATGGCAATAACCGGTTTTCCGTTTCCTATTTCTGCAATTAGACCTGTATGATTTTTAAATGTTGTTACTCGACATCCAGCCTCCTCTACTAGTTTCTTTACATATTCCGTCGTCTTCTTTTCCTCCCAGCTTATCTCGGGATTCTGGTGAAGATGTTGGAAAATGACTATAAGTCGTTCTTTCATTTCGGTTGAACAAACAAACATGATGATCCTCCTTCATAGAAGTAAAACCCATAATGATTATAAATGAATCCGAATTGCTGTTTATCCTTAAATTGTGTATTAATAATTTTAGAATGAAAGTATACAATAGTTTATAGTGTATGATTCCTTTAGGTGATTTAGTTATTAAATTCAAGCATACAAAAAGGAAATATACACCTCTTTGGGAGTATATTTCCTTTAGCAGTATCTATTTTTTTAATACAGTTTGGATTAAATGAGGAAGCCATTGATGGATGTCTTGAAACTCGAATCCTAAATCGATTGCCTTTTGATTGGACATTGTCCATGAACGTGGAATAGAATATGGTGTTTGGTTATCCTCATCTGAACTAATTTCTACCTTAGCCTCTTTCCCAGTTGCTTCCTCAATATATTTGATAAATTCCTTCAAAGTTACAGTTCCGTTTGTACATGTATTGATTGGACCTTGAAAATCATAGGATCCTATCCAGTATAAAAACTCCCCAGCTTCATCTTCATTAATAAATCCCATCGAGGCATCTAAATTTCTTAAATAAATCACCTCTTCCTGTATTACTTTGTTAATATAATAAGTCATCCGCTGAGTATAGTCATTTTCACCAAGAACGATGGGAAAGCGTACAGCTGTTACAGGAAATGGAGCTTTTTGAAAAAAAACTGCTTCAGCTTGACGTTTTCCTTCTTGATAAGTTACTTCATCCTTATCTTTTAATTCAATTGTGTAGCTATAAGGATCAAAATCACTCTCTACAAGTTCTTTATCAAGTAAGTCGTAAACCGATAACGTAGAGGTAAAAATATATTTCTTTGTTTTTCCTTGAAACACTTGAATTGCATTCATTGCATCAATCGAAGAATAACAAATTTGATCAAAAACAACATCCCACTCTCTACCATTAAAAGCGGATTGAAATGATTCCAATTGATTACGATCAAATTGTATCGACTCAACTTGTCCTTGAAATGATGAGGTAGAATTTCCCCTAGTAGCTACTGTCACTTTCACTCCATTACTTAACAATGCCTGTACTAGTTTTACTCCAAAGAATCTTGTTCCTCCAAGCACCAATGCAGTTTTCATCGTATTCGCCCTTTCATTCGTTTTCTATGTATAATTCTCCTTGATTCTAATAAACTCCTTTTTTAAAAGTTCGACGATGCATGTTTTCATTTTATACAAAAAAGCATCTCTTATTTATTAATAAGAGATGCCGAATTAAATTTTGTAAATGGCTGATTCATTTCTGCGGAACGCTTTGTTGTATTGATGACAGCTTCCTTAATTGCAATATTACCCCCAAAAGCCTCTAATGCCATTAATCCAGCTTCTGTTGGCCCTCCGGGAGCTGCAACATTTTTGCGAAGTATTTCAGGAGAACCAATATTTCCTAATACCATCTTCGCAGCACCATACATTGTTTGCGCAACAAGGTTTCGAATTAGCTGTTCCGAAAGTCCTCCTTCAACACCCGCATGTTCCATATGTTCCATTAAATAATAAAAATAAGCTGGCCCACTCCCTGCAATCCCCGTAAATATATCCATATTATCTTCGGGAATAACATACACTTCACCAATGCTATTTAAAAGCATTCTTGCTATTTCAACATGCTCATTCGTTGCATATTTACCAACAGACATTCCAGTGGCTGATTCACCTACCATACTAGATGTATTAGGCATTGCTCGAATGATTGGCTGATTTTCTATCTTATCTTCATAATAATCTGTTGGTATACTGGTGACAACGGATAGTATTAATTGCTCACTATTAAGTGTTGATTGCAGTTGTACTAATATTTCATCGATGTTTTTTGGTTGCACCGCCATTACAATTACATTGAAATTGGATAAGTGAGTTTCGTTTGATTGAAAAATATTAATGTGATACTTTGATTGCAATTCCTTTAACCGTACTTTGTTATTCTTGTTATTAACATATATTTGGCTAGAAGGAATAATAGCTGATTGGATTATGCCGGAAATCATTGCTTCCTCCATTGGTCCCGCTCCGATAAATAATACTGTAGAATCCTGTATGTTCATGTTGCATCTTCCTTTCAATTCTACCATCGTATCATGTCTGACTAGAATTTCAAGAAAAGAATTTAAAACCGAACATAAGCAATGTCACAGTATTTTACCTTTTCAAATAGATGCTTTCGATTTACAATAATAATAGTATTTCCAAGGAGTGAAGCTAGTTTGAATAATATTTGGATTCCAATCCTAAGTATCATGGTCATCATTTACATTGTAATTGGTATTTTGCTCATTCGGTTTATTAAAAAAAATAAACGCTAATGTGTACAAACTTTCACCTACTCATTTTGGGACGCTGTCCTGTGATGCAGTTTACGTATAAGGTGAAAATATAGTAAAGCGATACATTGAACAAATAAATAAACACTTAATGAATACAATAATTTCCAACCGTGATAAGTAAATACGTGAAAAACTTTATTTATATGTTCATAAATTGTGGCTCCCAGCGTGCATATTAGAATATAAAAAAGGACCCAGTATCCTTTTATATTGTATTTGTCATAGACATAGACAAAAATGTACGCAAACGGAGCATAGAGAATATATATAATCAAATCAAATAATTCATACTTTTCCGAATCCATAACAGTGTACAAATCTAGTTTCGATACCGCCAATAAATAATCCGAAATCCTCGCCACTGTAGTACCAAATAACATTATTAATATCGTAATACTAAATGGAAATCTCCTCGGCAAAAATAAAATAATGGCGTATGAAATAAAAATTGCAATGATAACGCACCATTCGTTTTGATCCATCTTTTGTGGAAAAGTTAACATTCATTTTTCTATCCTTTCTGATTTCATTTGTATGTGAAAGAACATTAATAAAATGTAAACAATCGATAAAATGAGAAGATGTATAATAAAGGACCCCCAATAATTCCAATTTTCATAGGTTATTACTCTCCATGTTTTTAAACAGTATTCTAAAACATAAAGAACCCCAGAAAAAAGGGCAGAAATAATCCATTTATTTATCTGACGTTCACTTCTCAAAACTATATTAAAATACAATAGGTATAAAAAAGGGATAACAATAACCACGTAAATTCGGTAAATAATGAATAATCCTACATCGTCACTAATTTTCCACAAATTTAAATTTACAGTAAGAAATGAACTATAGGATGTTACTAAAAATTCCAGAATCATAATAATAAAAAAATTTGCAAGTGGATTGAGTTTTTTCTTAAGCATAAAAAATGAGATAAGTAATATAATTGCTACATCAATAAAAATGGGAAGCTTCATTTATACCATCCCTTAAAGAATTTTCCTTATTATTACTGCAATAATGTTAGTTACTTCTCTTTTGGCATACCATTTTTTCCATTTTACATGTCCATTTATAAAAAAAGATAAGTACTAGAAGTAGAAACGGATCAACTATTGCGGAAATCCATAAATTCCACCATCCATAATGAAAATAACCCCAAGGTTCAGGCAGCAAAGCAACTTTTTCATAAATTAAAATAAACACATACCAGCACACAAAATAGACTATTCGTTTAACTGCGCGGGAATTAACGGGATACCAATTTAGAAATATCATATTTACTGGAGGAACGATTAGAGCAATCGAAGGAATAGATGTCCATCCAATTTCTTTATCAAAATACCAATAACCTTCATATTTCACGTCAACAAATAAATCAACCATCATTTGTAACGAAACCGTGAAACACCATATATGGATAATTTGATTAAGTGAAAGTTTTTTATTGGTAATAAAAGCAACTGTATTAAAAAGGATAATCGCAATAATAAAGCCAATCATAGAAAACTTCCTTTTTAGTATTAGATTAATCTTTTTTACTTTTGTTATTCTGGTGAAAAATTACATTTCTATATATAAAAAAAGGATTGGATGAATAGATAAAGTTTTTCATCCAGTAGTTGCTTCAAAAAAAATGCCTTTTGTAGGTTGATTATTATTCGTAAGCAATATAAGCATTAAACATCCATATATGCTTTTCGAATTTCCCCTGTAACTCGTTTAACAGATCAATTGTCGGTTGATCCTGTTGCTCTTCAGCTAACTTTCTTCCTGTTTCATTCATTTCTTTTACCATTTGTCCATAATCACTAATTAATTGAGAAATCAGCTCATTTTCTTTATCATCCGCCTGAGCCTCAACAAGAGTTGTTTCTTCTAAAAATTTGCTCATCGTTGCTAACGGTTTTCCTCCAATTGCGAGAATTCTTTCTGCAAGTGTATCCACATCATCTGCCATTTCCGTATATAATTCTTCAAATAGTTTATGCAATTGAAAAAAGTGTTTCCCTTGTACAAACCAATGGTAGCGATGGAGTTTAATATACATCACAGAAAAATTAGATAACTCCTGATTTAAAAAATTGATTAATTTTTGATTAGACACGGCAAATTCTCCTTTTTCTTATAGTTTCATTTATTTTTTCCTAAATTCAATTTTTTACCCAACATTAGTTATGGTCATTTGTAGCATATTAAAAAGAAAAAGGGTGAAATTCGTTGAACATTTTAGAAATTGCCGCAAGGACAGCAGGTTCGTTTATTGTTTTATTGTTATTGACTCGATTTATGGGAAGAAAACAGATTTCCCAACTAACATTTTTTAATTATATTACCGGTATATCTATTGGAACTTTGGCTGCAACTATATCTATCGACCGTTCCATCAATTTAGCGGAAAGTGCGACTGCCTTAATTATCTGGACATTACTTACCATATTTGTAGCTATGTTAAGTATTAAATCTAGAAAAGCAAAAGTTTTAATTGATGGACAACCTAAGATTGTCATTAAAGAAGGCAAGATTATGGAAGATACTTTAAAAGATCTTAGATTAGATACGGATTCATTACGCGCTATGTTGCGAAACAAATCCATCTTTTCCATGAAAGAAGTTGAATATGCTATCCTTGAAACAAATGGAGAATTATCTATACTAAAAAAATTTGAAGATCAAGCCCTTTCTAAGAAGGATTTAAATATTCCGTCAAAAAATGAAAGAATAAATAAAACTTCCATTCCTGTAGAAATTATTGTTGATGGGAAAATCATTCATGAAAATATCAACAAGCTAAATGTAAATAAAGAATGGATATTAGATCAATTGCATCAAAAAGGTGTTCACTCTCTTTCGAATGTTTTTTATGCCGAGGTACAAGAAAACGGGGATATTTTTATTGATAAAAGAAATGATCATTTGCTTCACTAGTTGCATTAAAAAAAAAGAAAAAGGCGATTTCTATATCGCCTTTGCTTCATTACACTTAATACTCAATTTCTTCATAATCTTTTGGTTGTGGTAAAGGATTATTAGGCTGTCTAATGTTAGCCTTTGGTTTCGCCTTATTTTGGTTCGCAATTGAATTCTTTTTACTTTTGCTCAAAACACTCACCTCAATGTATATTGTGAGTCCAATGATCTTTTTTATACTTACCGTATATTTGTAAATTCACTATTCCCTTTACTTGGGTTTGTTATATTCGTATAAATAATCAAAAATACTAGATAGCCTAGAACACCGCCGATTGTATTTAAAATAATATCATCTACGTCAAATCCGCCAACATGGTAGATTAACTGTATCGTTTCAACCACAACAGTTGTGAAAAATGATAAGAATAGAACTTTTAAAAATCCGTTCAATCGTTTAATTAATAAAGGAGCAAGAAATCCTAATGGCATAAAGGCAAGAACATTTCCGAAAAGATTGGAAAACCAAATCGTAAAATTAAAATGGTCATAGTAATCAATATACATTTTAATTGTTTTAAAAGGGATTATATTATAATTTTCTTGTGTAGTAGGTATGCGATATCGACCTAGAAAAAGAATGTATAGCATATAGCAAAAATAAACGAAAAAAATAAGCCAGAAAATAATTTTAAGTATTTTTCTTACCTTTTTAAGATTAATGATTTGGAACATCTTACTCCCCCAGCATTCTCTATTACTAAAATGTATGTATCATTTACAATATGATGCATTACCTATTATAGACGATTTTTTTCTCTTTTTTACACAAAATAGGTAATTACCATAAATTCTATTAAAAAAAGGCAATGATATGTACTATCATCACCGTCTGGATTCTTACCTTGCATTTACTTTATTTAAAAATTGCAAAAGGCGGGGATTACTGGATTGTCCGAACACTTCATTAGGAGTGCCCTGTTCAACGACTATCCCTTGATCCATAAATATCACTTGATCGGCAACATCCCGTGCAAATTGCATTTCATGTGTGACTACTACCATTGTCATTCCTTCATTAGCTAAATCTTTCATCACTTTTAATACTTCACCAACGAGCTCTGGATCAAGTGCAGATGTAGGTTCATCAAATAATATGACTTCAGGATCCATCGCCATTGCACGTGCAATCCCAACACGTTGTTGCTGTCCACCGGAAAGTTGATGTGGGTACATGTCTCCACGATCTTTTAACCCTACTTTTTCTAACAATCCTAATGCTTTTTGCTTTGATTCTGCCTTTGAACGTTTCAATACTGTAACTTGACCTTCCATGATGTTTTCCAGTGCTGTCAAATGCGGAAACAAATTATACCCTTGAAATACCATACCTGTTTGTCTGCGTATAGCCATTATTTCTTGAAGCTTTATCTTTCTATTTTCTTGAAATTCCAGTTTTCGATTTCCAATCGAAAGTGAACCTTTATCCGGAATTTCCAATAGATTTAAACAACGCAAAAGAGTCGTTTTTCCTGAACCGGATGGTCCTATAATTACGGCAGTTTGCCCTTTTTTGATGGAAAGCGAAATTCCTTTTAAAACTTCCAAATCATGAAAACGTTTATACAGTTGTTGGATAGTTATCATTTTTCGTCCCTCACTATTTCGCTACCGTTCGATTATATCTCCTTTCAAGTGTAGATTGACCAAACGATAACACTGTACTAAAAATTAAATAAATGAATGCGACTTCTATATATAGCCAAAGCGGTTCATAGGTGGCAGCAACTATTTGTTGGCTTTTTTGGAACATTTCAGTAACCGTTATCGTTGCAGCAAGCGACGTATCTTTCACTAAGCTGATAAATGAATTCCCTAAAGGGGGCAAAGATACACGCATAGCTTGTGGTAATATAATTCTTCTCATTGCTTGGGATTTCTTCATCCCTATTGAATAAGCTGCTTCCCATTGGCCTTTAGGAATGGACAAAATGGATGCGCGAAATATTTCAGAGCTATATGCTCCCACATTTAAGGTGAAACCAATTATTGCTGCAGGAAATGGATCTAATGTAACTCCTAATTTAGGCAGTCCGTAAAAAAGGATAAACAATTGTACGAGTAATGGAGTCCCTCTGAAAATCCATAAATAAATTTTAGCGAGAACGATTAATGGCTTAATTGTAGAAATACGAATAATCGCTGTAAGAAATGCTAGTATTGTTCCTAATATAAATGTAATAATGGATAGAGGAATTGTGAAATATATACCTGCTTTTAGTATAGGAAAAAAGGAATCACGTAGGATTTCTATTATTCGGATGGTAGATTCATCTGTAAACATCTTTAATCGATCCCTTTACTTCGACACATCTGTGCCAAACCATTTTTTTGAAATTTTTAAATAGGTCCCATCTTTTTTCATATCTGCAAGTGCTCCGTTTACAGCTTTCACTAATTCATCTGAATTTTTCCGAAAAAGAAAAGCATTACTTGTCGCATTTTTTTCTTCATAAACGATTTTTATAGGCAAATTTGGTTTGTGTTTTTTTAAATCTAAATAAGAAAGACTATCGTTTATTGTTGCGTCAATTCGTTTTGAAGTGATTAGATCAATTGATTGGTTAAATCCATCAACGACCGTGTTTGTTGCACCATGATCTTCTGCAATTTTTCGATAATTACTATCTAACGACTGCCCTACTTTTTTTCCTTTTAGGTCATTTAACGTTTTTATGTCATGATTATCCTTTCCTACAATTAACACAGCTTTCGAGACGATATATGGATCTGACATATCATATTTTTTCAATCGATCCGTCCGCACGGCCACTTCATTTGCAACTAAGTCATAGCGTTTTGCATCTAACCCTGCAATCATTCCGTCCCATTTTGTTTCAATGTACTTCGGTTTTATTTTTAATCGTTTAAATACCTCATTCGCAATGTCGATATCAAAACCAGTAAGATTCCCAGATTGGTCATGGTAGGTAAATGGTGAATATGTCCCTTCAGTGCCGATATTTACGAATCCTTTGTCTTTAATTTGGTCATAAAGATTTTTTTGTTCTTTTTTCTTGTCATTGTTTGAGCTACAAGAAGTTGCCATTATTGCTAATGCTAATATTATGAGTGTGAATAGTAATTTTCTCATCGAGCATCCCTCATTTTTGTATTTATTATTTATTCTCGTAGTTTTGCCCTATGCAAAAAGGGATATGCATTTTCTCCATATTCAGTATCCTCATAATCATTAATTTCACTTCTGAAAATCACACTATTTTTGTTTGTACATATAGTATGACAAGGAGGTGGTTAACAATGGTTCAATTGTTTTTAGCTACAATCGTTGCTGGATTTGCATTACTTGGCTTAAGTCTGCTTGGTGTTGTTACGGGGACATTAGCTACAGTAGTTGAATTCATTGGAGCAGGTGCCGTTATTCTCTTTGCTATCGTACTAATTGTTAAAGCAATTATGGCTTTACTAGGAAAACTGAATGTATAATCTATTTTCCTCATAAAGTATGGGAGGATGCCCAAGCTTATTTATAAGGACTTATCAATATATTTATCATTTTTCGAAAAAAGTGGGGTTTCCCACTTTTTTTCTATTGATTTATCATACATATTTTTTAGCTATCAAAAGAAAATAAAGCAAAAGGAGGGTCAAACTTTGGTTAACCAAAACTTTGAAAAATTCCATAAGCTCCAAGAAAAACATAAGTCAAGTTATCTTGGAAAGGATACGGATCAAAAACAATTAAATCCAGATCCAGAATATAATAATCAATCGAATACCGATAAAGCAATTGGAGCAACAGGAAGAGAACTAAAATAGGCTAGGGGTTTTATCCCCTGGCCGCTTTACTTTTAAACATAAAATTCTACTTTTTTAAACGAGTTGAGTATGCTTACAACGAGCCCTACACAAGAAATTGTAATAAATGAAAAAATAAGCTTCCCATCTTTTAATACATACATACCGATGAATATAATCAATGCATCAATGATGAATATTATAATACCAGGATTAATTGACGACCATTTTGATATTAATAAAGCTAATAGGTCGACACCACCGGGACTTGTATGATGTCGTAACATAATTCCTACTCCAATCCCTATACATAGACCGCCCAAAATCGCACTTAGAAGGATTGGTAACTGGATTATTCCTGCGAGTGGGAAAAATAAATCAATCATAATTGATGAAATACACATGCCTATCAAGCCATTAATAAAATATGATTTATCAAATGTAAGAGCCAATAAATATATCGGTGTATTTAAAAGGATAATCAGATGACCTAATTTAAATCCCCAAAGGTATTTTAATAGTAAACTGACACCGAATATCCCGCCATTTATTAAATGTAATGGCAAAATAAATACATTGATACCAATAGCAATAAATATACAAGCAACAGTAATAATGATGATTCTTTTCATTACTTTTCCCACCCTTGTCCGAATGACCTACTTCATATATATGATGGGACAAGGAAAATAAACCTTTATTTATATTTCGAATATTGACTTACTATGTAATTAACAGCACCTACTTTTTCAGTTCTCAGTAATTTCTTCTCGTGTTCTTACAATTCCCATTCCTATTGGTAAATAGCTTCACTTGCTCATTTTTAAATTCTCTTTTTTTGCACGATACAATTTAATATTATCTATTTATAAATTTTTTTGCTGCTTCCTTCGGATTTTTTGCTTTCATAATTGCGGAAACTACCGCAATTCCAGAAAAATTTATTTCTTTTAGTTGCTGAACATTTTCTAAAGTTATTCCACCAATTGCTACAGCTGGTATGTTTACGGAATCTCTAACAGCTTTTAACGTTTTTTTAGGTAACACAATTGCATCCTGTTTTGTTTTTGTAGAAAAGGCAGACCCTATTCCAATATAATCAGCTCCATTTTTTTCCGCTAATTGTGCTTGTTCGACCGTTTGCGCAGAAACGCCAATAATCATTGACCGGGGAACTATTCGCTTTAAGGCAGAAAGCGGCATATCGTTTTGACCAACATGGATGCCATCAGCCCCTACCGCTAACGCAATATCAACACGATCATTTATGATTAAAGGCACTTGATAGCTTTTTAACAACGCTTTTAGATGTATTGCTTTTTTATAAAATGCGAGTCCATCGGTGTCCTTTTCACGAAGTTGAACGATCGTCACTCCACCTTGTACAGCTTCTTCAACAATTGATAAAAGTTCGCCTATTGGAGTTCGTTCATCGGTAACTAAATAAAGATTGTAATTAACATTCACGTATTTGCACCTCTTTAGCAAGAATTTCCTCGTTCATTCGAAAGATTTCATCCATCAGCTTTAATTTATATGTTCCAATTCCCTCGTTTATTTCCAAGTGTTGTGTTGCACGCTCTCCCGAAAGAGACATAATTGACATTCCGGTTATGGCAGCTTCTAAATGATCAGATGCGACGGCAGATATACTTCCTATGAGTGAAGTAGACATACATCCCGTTCCAGTTATTCTTGTTAACTTTTCATCTCCATTTGATAGGAAATAGTTCTTACTTCCGTTGGATACGACGTCTACTTTGCCGCTTATGCCAACAACACATTGGAATGCATTGGCAGCTTGCTGAGCTATTTCAATCGATGGTACAGATCCTTCACCCGCGTCGACTCCTTTTGTTCCACCTGTACCACCAATTAATGTATGTATTTCACTGCTATTCCCACGGATGATTGCCATCTTTACTTTTTCTAATAGTTCCATAGATCGTTCTGTTCGATAAGTTGTTGCGCCAACACCGACAGGATCCAATACAACTGGAATTCCTTTTTTATTAGCAGCGATTCCCGCATGCAGCATGGATTCGAAAACAAGATCATGAATCGTTCCTAAGTTGATAATTAAGGCATCAGCTAGATGAATCATCTCTTCTACCTCTTTCATTTCGGTCGCCATTACTGGTGAAGCTCCGATTGCTAGTGTGACATTAGCACAATCATTTATAGTTACGACATTTGTCATATGGTGAATAAGTGGTTTTTTTTCTTTAACTAATGTCAATAACCGTGTCATTTTTGAAATTTCCATTGGAAAACCTCCACTATTATTTGTCTACTAGTCCAGCACGCTCATATAATTGGAAGAAATGGTTTGTTGGACCATGTCCATTACCTATTTCAAGGCTATGTTCAATAGCTACCGTAATATAATCTTTTGCCTTTTTAACTGCGCTCAATAGCGTTTCTTCCTGAGCTATAAAAGCCGCGATCGCTGAAGATAACGTACACCCTGTTCCATGAACATTTTTCGTATGAATTCTTTTCCCGTATAGCCATGTAAATTGATTTCCGTCAAAAAATAAATCATTAGGATCTCCTTCTAAATGGCCACCTTTTAATAAAACATTTTTAGCACCAAGTTCCTTTAATTTGAGGCAAGCGTGATACATGTCTTCAATCGTACAAATTCTACTATCTGTTAAACATTCAGCTTCAGGTATATTAGGTGTAATTAGTGTGACAATTGGCAGCAATTTTTCTTTTAACGCTTCAATCGCATTTTGCTGCAATAAATGGTGACCACCTTTCGATATCATTACTGGATCAAGGATGATATGCTGCGGATGATACGTAATTAATTCCTTTGCAACTACGGTAACATTCTCTTCCGTTCCGAGCATTCCAATTTTAACTGCATCAACCGGAATGTCATTGAAAATAGCAGATATTTGATCACGGATCATTTGTGAATCAATCATTTGCACAGATTTTACTTCCGTTGTGTTTTGGGCAGTAACTGCGGTAATAACCGACATTCCAAACACACCTAAGGAAGAAAATGTTTTAATATCTGCTTGTATCCCAGCTCCACCTCCTGAATCAGATCCTGCGATTGTAAGTGCTGTTTTCATGAACGATTCCTCCAAACGTTTGATTTTTGTTAGGAAGCTCTTCTTTTTCCTACAAAAAAGCCGCTTTCCACAATAGAAAGCGGCAATAACTGAACTGTAACTAGAATATACAGAATAGCTATTTAGACCGCTTCCCTACGCCGGCATAATCCGGATCAGGTACAAAGGGTTTCAATCAATGATATCTCTCAGCCTATGGCTCCCCTAGCAGAAAAAATTATGAAATTGTACACAAAAAAGCCCATCGTAAGTTTTTAGATGGGCAGAATTGAATTATTTCTCATACTCCCACTTCCTTACGCCAGCATAAACTGGATCAAGTTCAAAGGGTCCAGAACATCTCTGTCTCAGTCTTATTTAGACTCCCCTAGTGAAAAACTATTCATTTAAGTATATGTTAGCATAAATTAGATGAAAAGAAAGAGTATTTTTGCATATTTAACATTTGGTTATTAGTAATATTCTAAACACTATTCTTTGCACAAAAAAATCAGCTCCCGACTGGAAACTGATTTATGAGTTGTCAATTAAGGGCCGCCTTTGCCGTATGAGTAGTAAGAAAGTTTTAAACCACCACTCCTCAAAGTGGGTGTTTGCAGAAACGTTCTTGCTTGTCTTCCATGCCATATAGGCGAAAGCTTGTCATTCCAGTTTCAATATAAAACTCCCTGTTACAGCTTAAAGGTTAAAACTTTATTATCAATACGTACAATGCAGCTTGTATTGTTATATTACTTTATTATAATTATTTTTTCAAGTGAAATGATTTCCTGGAATAATAAAACTACCTCCAAAAAATACCTATTAAAACAATCGCACCTAATAAGATCCCCCCAATTTGTCCGACAAGACCTGTTGACAATGCCGGACGACTTTTTTGATCTTTTAATATTTCTACCTGTGCAGATAACTGATTTACTTGATTTCGCAGTTCTTGAATTTCATATTTTAATTGTTCATTTTCTTGTGTCATGTAAAATCCCCCTAATTTTTATGCTATCATGTCATTTTTATGAATGCATGTGCAATAATATTTTGAAATTATTGAGGGTGGTTGTCTAAATCCACTGACTTGTTTTATATCTTCGGTTATAATGTTTTTTCAATCCAACGGCTAAAAGTTGAAATGATACAATCGCAAACAGTAAGCATACTAATGGAATGAAAAGAACGAAATGGTTTCCCCACAAATTATCCCTTGCCTGTCCTACTAAACCCGCCCATTCTTTCGTAATTGAATGATATAAAGTTGGTGAGGTTTCTAGCTTCGTTCCCCCTATAAAAATATTGAATAATGCTAATTGTCCCATCACAGTGATCGCTGTAACAATTTCAAGAACAAATAATATGACAATATCCTCTTTTAAATGCGGAATGATATGATTATTAATGATTCCCCACTTTGACGTTCCTGTTGTGATCGCGGATTCGATAAAAGGTGAGCGATATACTTGAACCGTTTTTTCACGAATCGATGCTGCCACACTCGGAATTCCGATTATCGTCGATACGATGATAAAAACGACGATTAATGATAGAGGTCTAATATTTGGATTAAAAGAAATCGGCCATAAAATAAAATATATGATTAAAAATGATGGGAGATACGATAAGGAATTTTCAAATGACTCCCAAAAATGCAACCTCTTTTTCATAATCCCTGTAAATAATCCAATTCCCAACCCTAAAATGATTTTTAATAAAGCAATTGATATCGCAATAAAAACAGTATATTTCGCACCATAAATTAATAATGTAAGTAAATCATATCCCCATTTATCTGTTCCTAACGGATATTCCTTGTATGTAAACGGAGCTAGGGGTGGAAATGCCATATTTTTTTCTCCGTATTGATAGATCGTAATACTGTCTGTTAATTTATGAGGGGCAAGCAATGGACCAAATATTGAAATCCCGCATAAAAATAACACCATAATGGTACTGATGATTAAATACGGATTCCATGTTCTTTTTTTATGCATTGATAAACACCCGCTCAATCATATAGAAAAGTAATTTTATAAACAAATAACAAAGTGTTGCAATTGCTAATAAGATTAACAATGATAAAAAGACTTTCTGAAACTGATAATCAGCAAATATAAAAATGGTTAATCCTTTAATATTAAATAAATATTCGATAATAAATAAATTTCCTATTGTAAATGAAAGAGCTTTTTTTAAATCAGCAAATATATAAGGAATTAAGTTTTTCAATATATGTCGACCGTTAATATAGTGTCTATCCAGCCCTTTGCCGACGGCAGTTCTTATGTATTCCATACCAGACAATTCTATATATCTTGAAGAAATCATTTTAAATAAATAAAATGTTGGCATTAATGAAAGGATGGAAATTGGAAACCACAAATTAACTGATTCAGAAAATGGTGATAACGTAATGACACGAATATTCGTCCATTTGTAAAATTCAACCGCTACGGCAATGGAAAAAATAATAATGATAAAGTCGGGAATAATGGAAAATATATTTATGAACCAACGAAACAGTTTTGTCATCTTTAAGTAACTTAGAAAAACACCGAAGATAAGAGAAAATAATAAAGCGACTAAGATGCTTGAAAACAAAAGAATTGCCGAGTTTTTTGAAAATGATTGAATATCGTTCAACACAGAGTGTGCGACACCATTTATACTATATGTACCAAAAGTTCCAACTTGAAGTGATGTGAAGAATGTTGGAATATTCATAAACATATCTTCGGGATGAAATTCTAAAATTGCTTCTCCGTGTTTGTTACTAATTCCAAACATAGATGGAATACTAGTGACTATAAAGATGATTACAACTATTAAAATAAATTGCATTAATCTTTTTATCAAACATCTCACCTTCACCTCATTATTAGTCAATATAGATTATATTTTACCAAAATAGGTTGAATTTTTATACTATTTTTAATAGTCCTTCATTATTTTTCTTTATAAAAAGTGAATGTTGCCATGAATATTATTCATGGCAACATTCGTTTAGTCTACTTAAAAAGTCGGTAATTCATCTAAATTATTATCCTTTATTCCATCTGGTTCACTTCTTAATATATCTCTCCCATACTTGTGAAAAACATCAACATGAGCTAATTTCCCAGATTTAGCCTCTTCCAATGCACTTATATAGTCTAATTCTCTTCCGCCGTTTGTTTTTATGGCGATAATATCCCCATCATCATTTTTTCTTACAGCAATTATTTTTTCTTTGTTACTTTTATTACCTTCATCTAACATTTCCATTTTGGCATTTGTTTCTCCTTGTTGTTTATATTGTTTATAAATTTCTTCAAAATCCTTTGATTCCAAAGTAAACACCTCCAAAATATACAATTATTATCATCATCTACCCTTAAAACTATGTAGTTGAAGTTTTTACATATTAAAAAAACCCTACTTTTGTCATGATGTACAGAATGATTAAATTTATATAAAATAGAAATTGGGGCGATTTTGCGAGATCTTTAATCAATAATTCCAATTAAAGGCTATCGTTTGAATATTTAATTTTTATTGGATATAATAATTAAAAGATAAAAAAGAACATTGGTTGGGAGCCAATGTTCTTACACAGCATTACTGCATGGAAGTGCAGTGGCCCTATAAGGAAAGCTTGGAACCTACCCTAAAACCATGGCCTGGCAGGGTGGGTTATTTCTTTTTTGTAAGAGAAATAACAACTGTAATCACGGTAACGATTAACGACCCAAACATCATCATTAGTGACAACGCCTCGTAAAATGTGACCATCAGTGATCTTCCCCCCTTTAATTTAGGAGTAACCACCACCACCCTGCTATACTGTGTTATTAATATTATAGCACAAGCATTTTAATTTTTTAGAAAATTTTTACAAAGTTAATTCCATAGACCTACAATTTATGTTAAAATAAGATGTTTGGTCTATTTTAAATGTTTACATAATATAATTATGTTTTACCATGATATTCTTTTAACCAAAAAAACGACTGAAACAAATATGTTAAAGTCGTTTTTTATAGTAAAAATAAAGTCTTATTATAACTTCACTCTAATTTGATCTCGAATATTTTCGATTGCTTCTTCTACATTTTTTGCCTTAATATAAATTTTACTATCTTCCGGATATTGTTCCGCTGTATGTTCGTATAAAGGATCATAATAATATTCTAAAAGCAATCTAACAGCTGACGAATATTCTCCTGACTTTAAATCTGTTTCAATTTTGTTGGCAATCGGCGTATGGATTCTCCTTTTAATTTTTGAAAATGCTTCAAAGCATTCCTTTTCATAAAGCCAAGGCTGGTAATCCTCTAAAATATGACGAACCCGCTCTTCCAACGGTATATCAATAAATAACTGTACACCTTGTTCCTTTTTTTCAATAATAAAATTAGGTAAAGTAATTTTGCCAATTCTTTTGCTTTCCCCTTCAAATATAATATATGGAGAATGATTGTACGAAAGAATTTCTTCAAGAAGTTGGGCATCAAAAGTTTTTTGATTATTTGGTTCCAACCCAATTTGACCGAATATTGATCCTCTATGTTTAGCCATTCCTTCAAGATCGATAACAGGATAACCTTCCCTTTTTAGATGATGAAGAATGGTTGTTTTTCCAGAACCTGTATAACCGTTTAAGATATAAGCTTTTGGTTGTAACTCCAATGTATTTAGAGTATCAACTACCCAGTTTCTAAATGCACGGTAGCCGCCATTTAAACGAAAAACATTGATGCCCATTAGTCCAAGAACAGTTGCCGTTGTTTTACTCCGCATTCCTCCACGCCAACAAAAAACTGCTTTTTTACCATTTAATTTTGCGAATTCCTTTACAAAACCTGGCAACTTTGCCGACATAATTTCAAGTCCGCGTTCCTTTGCAGCTTGTGGACTTATTTGTTTATATATAGTTCCAATTTCAGCTCTTTCATCATCATTAAAAAAAGGAATATTTATGCTTCCCGGAATCGTTGCATCTTTATATTCAGACTGCGAGCGAACATCAATTATAGTAAGCTCATTGTTATTTTTTAATGATCTTAATTCTTCAATTGATATGTCATGGAACATAATGTTCCCACCTTTCCCAAATACACAAGACTATAATACATTGATATGTCCCGGATTTTCCCCGGTTGCCTCTCCAATGATTGCTGCTTCTACCCCAGCACTTTGTAATTTAGTCAGAAGTTCTTCCGCATCTTCATCAGCCACGGAAATTAAGAGCCCGCCGGACGTTACCGCATCACATAAAATCCATTGATCGATTTGATCCATCGTATTAGGATAAGTGACCTCTCCTTCCAGGTGAGCAAAGTTATTTTTTGTTCCCCCTGGAACTGCCCCCGCTTCCGCTAACTCCCTAACCCTTGGAAGCATTGGTACTTGATCTTTCTTGATCTCAAGCCCAACTCCACTTCCTTTAGCCATTTCAGAAGCGTGACCTAATAAACCAAATCCGGTAACATCTGTACATGCATGGACTTGATAATTATTCATTATTTCAGCAGCAGTTTTATTTAATGTTGTCATCACATTTGTTACACGATGGATTTCTCCTTCAGATAACAAATCTCGTTTAATTGAAGTAGTTAATATACCAACACCGATTGGTTTAGTTAAAATTAATTTATCTCCTGCTTTTGCACCTGCATTAGTACGTACTTTATCAGGATGGACGATTCCTGTTACAGCTAAACCAAATTTCGGCTCTTTGTCATCAATTGAGTGTCCTCCTACAAGTGTTGCGCCAGCTTCCTTTAATTTATCTCCAGCCCCGCGGAGAATATCAGCTAATATTTCTTTTTCTAAAGTGTGGATTGGAAAAGCTACAATATTTAATGCAGTTAAAGGAGTACCACCCATAGCATAAATATCACTGATTGCGTTCGCCGCCGCTACTTGTCCAAACGAATATGGATCATCCACAATCGGAGTGAAAAAATCAACTGTTTGAACGATAGCTACATCGTCCGTTAAACGGTAGACACCAGCATCATCACTAGTATCAAGCCCTACTAATAAATTTGGGTTTGGTGTGGCAGGAGGTAGCGTTCGAATAACGGCTGCTAAATCAGCTGGGCCGATTTTACAACCACATCCACCTTTCGAAGATAATGAAGTAAGTTTTACTGTACTTGTCATTTGCTAACAACCTTTCGATTATTTTTTGCTTTAATTATAGAACAGTGAAGTGAAAAATGCATATTCTAGGATTTAATTGCTGTATGCATTAAGTAATATTTCAACGAAAAAATATAAAATATGCTATAATATAATGTCTTTTACTATTATTCTACCATTATTTGGAGGTTGTTTTTCATGTCACAGCTTGATCATTCGCTACAACCGTATCAAGCAAATAAGAAAAGAACGTTTTGGTTCATTTTTGCTTTTATCATTATCGCCGCAGCCGGATTGTTATACGTAAAATGGTTGCCATATTATCATAAGGTAATTTTGGCAGCCAATACACATTCGATCGGCTCATCAATCTTAGGTGATCAATCAAAAGGGGCTTCACCCTGGCAAATAGCCTGGGATTATGCCAAGGTTTACTTTCAATCTGTTTGGAAAGCGGCCGTATTAGGTATTTTATTAGGTTCATTACTTCAAGTATTGCTTCCAGCAAAATGGCTTTTAAAAGTGCTTGGTAAAACATCATTTGGTAGCACCGCTGTCGCTGGGCTTGCTTCGATTCCTGGAATGATGTGTACATGTTGTGCTGCGCCTATGGCCGTAGGACTCCGCAAAAAAAATGTATCGGTTGGTGCCGCACTTGCATTTTGGATCGGGAATCCAATGATTAATCCTGCTACACTCGTCTTTATGACCTTTGTATTATCATGGAAATTTACTTTAATCCGTTTGTTTATTGGTCTCGTACTAACTTTTGGTGTGAGTTATGTAGCAAATCGTTTTACAAAAGAGGTACAATCCATTGACATGGATCAAGTTATTCATTCAGATGAACCTAATGGTCATTTTTTCACTAGATGGATGAAAAGCATCTGGATGATGATTATATACATTGTTCCTGCGTATGTACTGTCTGTGGTCGTATTAGGTGCCGGACGTGTTTGGCTGTTTCCGCATTTAAGTGATTCCATGGCCAATAGTCTTATGGGAATCATTATTTTTGCTATTGCAGGAATGCTTTTTGTAATTCCTACCGCAGCAGAAATACCAATTATCCAGACATTTATTTCACTCGGACTTGGCGGTGGACCCGCTGCAGCACTATTAGTTACATTACCCGCGATTAGCCTACCTTCAATATTGATGGTTGCGAAATCGTTTCCGAAAAAAGTATTATTATTTGTGATATTTTCCGTTGTTATACTGGGAATAATGTGCGGTTTAATTGGCCATTTCGTTTTATAACAATCCCTATCCTGTTTATCTCGTTGGAGCAACTAGAAAACAACAAAAAAGGAACATTGGTGAAATATTCAATGTTCCTTTTTCATAGCCTACTGCAAGATACGCACTAGCCCTAAGCGGTAAGAATGGCTCACCCCTAGCAAATTGCGAGGGATTATTTTTATTAGTTTGCTAGCTATTTTATTTCCCGTTTTCGACCCATTTATTCAATTGTAACCATCGTTCATGATTCATTTCATAATAAGAGACATTATTATTTTCAACGATTAACACCTTATCTTGATTAGCAAGATTATATATTAATTCTTTCTTTCTTGAAATATACCCTTTCCATTGAATCACTACTGCACGACCTTCGAAATCTTCTCCATTGATGATAGAAAGTGCTTCTACATCAGTACACTTACATGGTTTCGAAAGAGTATTCAATGTATTCATTGCGATATTCGCTAATTTTGAAAAAGATTGATTTGAAGAGGGGATTTCAACTTCTTTTCCACCTGAAAGATATGAAACACTTTCTACCCTTCCCTTTGGAATAAAAAGGAATATGAGAAAAAGAATGATTAATAACAGAGGTAATTGTTCAATTAGCCGTTTCAATACTTCTTCCCCCTTTTTACTGACTGATTAACATAATTATATTTTATACTAAATTTTCAGACATATAAAGGGTGGATGTTTTTTTGCTCCATCTTTCAATTTTATGTTTTTTTCATCCAGTACATAATGTCAAAGTCCAATTCTAACGAGAATTGGACTTTGACTTCATGAATGATATATTTGATTTCCTTTCATTCCTACCCATATATCTGATTGTTCCATTTCACTAGCTATTTTTAATAACCAGTCTTCCTTTCCTTTTGGTGCCATAAATTGAACACCTAACGGCAATCCATTTACAGTTAAGTGGATGGGAACGGAGATGGCTGGCTGACCAGTTAGATTAGCTAATTGTGTATATGGTGTGTAGGTAAGACTTGGTTCAAACATCTCATAGACAAGTTTTTGCTGATCAAATTTGTTTAGTGTCGATATTTTTAAAAGCTCAGCTATTTCTTTTTCGGAATGGGTTAATTCTCCTATTTGTGGAGCTGAATAAGCAGTTGACGGTGTAAGATATAGATCAAAGTTTTGATGGAATTGAGCCATTTGTGCCGCTGCTACATCCCACTCAGCAATACTTTGGGTAAATTCAGCAGCTGTAACAGATTTTCCTGCAACCGTTAATACCCACGATACAATCTCCATGTCATTTGCAGTAATTGCTCTCCCTAATGCTTTTTCCATTGAATCTACCATACCGGCCATTTCACCATTATTCATTATATAGTAGTTTTCCATTAGACGGATACCATCGACATTGTTCACTTTTTCTTCTACAAGATGACCTTGTTCTTCTAACCACTGAACGGTTTTATATATCGCATGTTTTGCTTCCTCACTGACTGGTGTTCCTACAGGAGATTCTGTTGTGAAAGCTATTCGAAATTTTTGGTTATTAGGCTTGTTGATTTCATTTAAAAAACTGCCTGGAAATAAGGGGGTCTGAAATGCTGCCTCAGACTGTACCGTTTGTAAAACATCTAATAGTGCTGCACTGTCACGAACTGAACGGGATAAAACGAAATCAATGGATGCACCTTGCCACTGGCGACCAACACCGGGGCCAACTGGTGTTCGCCCTCTAGTTGGTTTCAAACCTACAAGACTTGTAAAAGATGCCGGAATTCGTATGGATCCCCCTCCATCGCTTGCTCCCGCAATTGGAACGATTCCTGAAGCTACACTTGCTGCTGCACCGCCACTTGAACCACCCGATGAATATTCAGGATTCCACGGATTACGTGTTGGTCCATGGATTTCAGGTTCGGTTATATTTTTCAATCCAAATTCTGGTGTATTCGTGTGACCGATAAATAGAAAACCCGCTTTACGAAGCCGTGCTACAAAATTGGAGTCTCTTCTTGCGATATTATCTAAAAAAAGTTTTGATCCTGATGTGAGCGGTTCACCTTCGACTGCTTGCGAAATATCCTTCAATAGTAAGGGTACTCCGGCAAATGGCTGTTCCCCAATTTGTAAATCACTAATCTCTTTTAACACTTTTTCTTTCCGCGTACGAACTACTGCATTTAATTGTGGGTTTACCTCTCCGATTCGATCATATGCCGCCTCTACCAATTCTTTTGGTGATACTTTCTTCTTTTTTATTAATTCCGCTAAACCTATTCCATCTTCTGAAATATACGATTGCTTGTCCATTTCTTCACCTCTAAACTAATAGTTCTTCTTCAAACTATTTTCTAATAGAAATAAAGAATTTACAAATCATTTTTATTTGATTTAAAAAAACGACTAGCCCTGTTTAGACTAATCGTTTTGCACATCTATTTATTAATTAGGTTATTCCTACTACTCCCGATCAATATCCTCCACAGAGGAAATAAAGGTTGGATTAATAATAAGATTCCCGAATTTTTGAATGACATTGGTCATTAAACCCATTTGATTTGTGACTTTTTTCATAAATTCATCGATATGTGTGTCAACTAAATATTCCTTTCCATTAGCCATCGTAACTTTTACCGGCATAACGTATCCCACCTTTATATAAGAAATATTTATCTTAGTTTATGAATCCTTTTTAAAAAAAGACTCATATAAGATTTTTATTATCAGATTATTCATATTATAAAAACACATTAATGTAAGAGTCAAATAAAATGTCATATTTATTTACAATAAACAAAGCAGTGAAATTCATAAATTGAACTTCACTGCTTCGTCTATTTTTTTATTGCAGTTCCACATTTTTTGTTTCTTTTCCTAGAAAAAGAACCGCTGCTGCACCTATTAATACTGAGATACAGAAAATAGTAAATATGATTGTAAATGAAATATTTTGTCCAATGAGATATGGGACCAATAATGGACCAAGAATACCGCCGATTCGTCCAAAGGAAGTAGCCATTCCAGTACCCGTACCTCTTATTTTTGTTGGGTATTGTTCTGGTGTATATGCATATAATGCACCCCATGCTCCAAGATTGAAAAATGAAAGTAGGATTCCTGAAATAATTAATAAGGATAATGTATCGGCAGTTCCAAATAAATATGCACTTAATGCCGTTCCGATTAAATAAACAACAAGAACAAATTTCCTTCCAGCTTTTTCAATAAGCCATGCTGCCGTAAAATAACCCGGTAATTGTGCAAGGGTCATAATTAACACATATTCAAAACTTTTAATCATACTAAAGCCTTTCATGACCATCACACTTGGTAGCCAGAGAAACATTCCATAGTAAGAAAACACTACACAAAACCAAAGTATCCATAACATAAGAGTTGTTCGTGTATACTTTTTAGACCAAACCGCTGTGATACTTTGTATGATGGTTGGTCGTTCTTTCACTTTAATCGTTACGAAACGGTCTGAATCGGGTAAGTGCAGACGTAAATATAGTGCATAAAACGCAGGAATTACACTAATTAGTAAAGCAATCTTCCAGCCAAAGTGCGGGATAACAAAATAAGAAATAATTGCAGCAATCAACCAGCCAAAGGCCCAAAAACTTTCTAATAATACAACAATTCTCCCCCGTTTTTCAGTAGGTACACTTTCCGATACAAGTGTGGAAGCAACTGGCAGCTCTCCTCCTAGCCCCATTCCAATAAGGAAACGTAAAATTAAAAAAATAGAAAAAGAGGTAGTGAAAGCTGCTGCACCGCTCCCTAATGAAAATAATAATAACGTTATAATAAAAACATGCTTTCGTCCAATTCGATCGGCTAATAATCCGAAAAGAAAAGCACCTACTGCCATACCGATCGAATTTATACTCCCAATCCATCCCATCTGCCCGACCGTTAAATCCCAATCTACCTTCAAAGCCGCGATAATGAATGAAAGCATCCCAACATCCATCGCATCAAACATCCAGCCTAATCCAGCAATACCAAGTAGTTTTTTGTTAGAAATCTCATTTTTTCTTGCCATTATGTCCTCCAGTTTTCAATGTTAGAAATAGTTTATCCCTTTATTTCTATCTTCATTAATAGGTGAATTCTCATACATGTTATCACGTGTCTTTACACTTGTCATCACCTTTTTTTGATATTATTTATCGCTTCACTCCGTTCCAGTGATAGAGATATTTTTCTTTTTACTCAATTTTTATGATAAAATGCGTATAGGACGAACGATAATAAAAGAGATGGAGCAGTGAGATGTCTAATTACAAAATTATTTTTTTAGATATTGATGGAACAGTGCTTAGACCTGATGATCAAATTGATAACTCAACGAAAACAGCAATTGCAATAGCTCAACAAAAAGGGATTGAGGTTTTTCTAGCAACAGGGCGACCACTCCATGAAATTTCGGATATTGCAGAAGAACTGAAAATACAATCATACATAGGCTATAACGGCGCGTATGCAGTACATAATGGGAAAGACATATTGAATGTACCAATGAAAACGAGTACAGTAAAAAGCTTTGTTACAATTGCGAAAAAGCTAAAAAACGAAATGGTTTTGTATTCGAGGAAAGAGAACCTTTTCACATCAATGGAAGATGCTGATGTGCAGACATTTATGAACATCTTTCATATGAAAAAAAATAAACTGTATTCTTCAGAAAATCTTGATCCTATACTTGGGATTACATTAATTAAGTTAAATGAAAATGATCCCCCTCTTTATGAAAAAGATGAAAGTATACATTTATCACGGGTAAATCTAAATGGATTGAATAATTGTTATGATGTTATTCAAGATACTGTGAATAAAGGTTTTGCTGTAACAAAGGTACTGGAATATTTAAATATTAAAAAAGAAGATGCAATCGCTTTTGGTGATGGGATGAATGATAAAGAAATGTTATCGGCTGTTGGTGAAGGTTTTGCTATGGGTAATGCTGACCCAAAACTTTTTGCTTATGCAAAACATCGAACAACCGAAGTGACTAATTCGGGAATATTTAATGGATTAAAAACACTTGGAATACTAAATGAAATTAACAGTACATCCGATTATTTAACAGCTTTAGTAGAAAAGGATTAGAAAAATGGAGAAAATTATTATAGTTGGCGCGGGAATTTTAGGTGCTTCAACAGCTTACCATTTAGCGAAAGCGGGCGCTGAAGTAGTTATTATTGATAGAAACGATGATGGCCAAGCAACAAATGCTGCCGCTGGAATTGTTTGTCCTTGGCTTTCTCAGAGGAGAAACAAGGCATGGTATAACCTCGCTAAAGGAGGAGCAAAATACTATCCTACCCTCATTGCGAATTTAGAGGAAGATGGAGAAAAAAATACCGGCTATGCCAAAGTTGGTGCAATTAGCATCCATACAGATGAAGAAAAGATATATGCGATGGAAAAACGGGCGCTGAAAAGAAAATTAGACGCACCAGAAATAGGAGAAATTACCGTACTAAATACGGAACAAACGAAAGCTTTATTCCCTCCCCTTGCGGATGGTTATAAATCCGTTCATGTCAGTGGGGCTGCAAGGGTTAATGGACGAGCACTGCGTTCATCGTTACTAAATGGAGCTAGGAAACATGGGGCAAAAGTTTTTTCCGGTAATGCTAGTTTGCTATGTAAAGAGAATAAAGTTACTGGGGTTATTTTTAATGATAAAAAAATCACTGCTAATAAGGTAATCGTTACTGCAGGCGCATGGGCAAATCAAATCATTGAGCCACTAGGTATTCAGTTTCAGGTTACTTCACAAAAGGCGCAAATCATGCATCTGCAAATTCCCGATGAAAGTACCGGTAAGTGGCCAGTAGTGATTCCTCCTTCCGATCAATATATACTTTCATTTGAGGATCAACGAATTGTTATCGGAGCAACTCATGAAAATTATGCCGGTTTTGATACACGAGTTACTGCTGGCGGCTGTCATGAGATTTTAAATAAAGCATTACAAATTGCTCCCGGACTTTCAGTATGTACAATTCTTGAAACACGAGTCGGTTTTCGACCATTCACCCCTGACTTTTTACCTGTGATTGGGCCTCTCCCAGGATTCTCCGGAATCCTTGTAGCAAATGGTCTTGGTGCATCCGGTTTAACGATGGGTCCTTTTATTGGATTGCAATTAGCTAAGTTAGCACTTAATAAAGAGCTGGATATTGAACTTAGTCATTATGATGTGGCAAGTGCGGTTTGCAATTAAGCACTATACCATCTAAAGGATAACTAGTAAACAGTTTTCATAAATATTTCAAGTGCCGGGATTGTATATTCAATAAGAAAGGAGTTTCAAATGACACAAGAAAAACAACAATGGTCATCAAAGCTTGGTTTTATCTTATCATCCGCGGGTGCTGCGATAGGACTAGGTGCAATATGGAAATTCCCGTATGTAACTGGGATGAGTGGAGGCGGTGCTTTTTTTCTTATCTTCGTTATTTTCACATTAATCATCGGACTTCCCCTTCTTATCTCTGAATTCATCATAGGGCGCGGGTCCGGGAAAGAGGCAATTAGTGCGTATAAGGAGCTTGCGCCTGGTAGCCAATGGAAATGGGTTGGCAGAATAGGTGTCCTTGGCTGTTTCTTATTATTATCATTTTATAGTGTTGTCGGTGGCTGGATCATTATTTATAGTGGATTAGCTATTCCGGGGAAAATTATTGATGATGGAACAAAGTTTCCGGAACTCTTTGGAATGATTACAGGCAGTCCGCTTATTTCTATCGGTGGCTTAGCTCTTTTTATTTTAATTAATGTATTTGTCATTGCAAATGGAATTCAGAATGGGATTGAAAAGGCGAATAAATATATGATGCCAATTCTATTTCTCTTTTTTATTATACTTGTCGTCCGGTCAGTCACATTAGATGGCGCAATGGAAGGAATTCGCTTTTTTTTAAATCCTGATTTTTCAAAAATAACAGGTGAGGCTGTACTATATGCACTTGGCCAATCTTTTTTCTCTTTGGCCGTTGGATTCTCATGTATGGTCACATATAGCTCATATTTAAAAAAGGATGTGAGCATACCAACATCGGCTACTTCCGTTGTATGGATGAATATTTTTGTCTCTTTACTTGCAGGTCTTGCCATTTTTCCAGTTGTTTTTGCTTTTGGATTAGAACCTGCTCAAGGACCAGGACTATTATTTATCGTACTACCAACAGTTTTTGCGCAAATGCCATTTGGTCAATTATTTTTATGTTTGTTTCTAATCTTGTTTTTATTTGCAACATTAACGTCCTCATTTAGTTTATTAGAAATCATCGTTGCCGCCTTTACTTCAAATGGAAAAAACTCCAGGAAAAAGGTTTCATGGATTTCCGGATTAATTGTATTCCTTGCTGGTATACCTGCTGCTCTATCTTTCGGTCCTCTGAAGAACTTTAACTTATTTGATAAAACTGTTTTCGATGCAACCGATTATCTTGTAAGTAATATTATGCTTCCGATTGGTAGTATGCTCATTGCTTTATTTATCATTTATCGAATGGATCGCTCACTTGTAAAAGATGAATTTTCATTAAGTAATTCACTTTCTTCAAAATGGTATGACTCATGGAGAATACTCATGCAATGGGTTGTTCCTATAACCATTGTTCTCGTTTTTTTAAGTTTAATTGGTCTTTTTGAAAAATAACGGGAATAATTCATTGTAACGGAATTTTCTGCTTTAGAAAATTCCGTTTTTTGAATGAATTGATATTTTTGCATATTTAAAAAGGAAACTTACCCCCAATGGCGAATATACTTTGATAAGGGGGTTGATGTGATGAATACAAACAAAGTGTTAGAATTACGTTGTACCAATCCAAATTGTAGAACTTGGTTTCCTTCACCATTCACACATGGAAATTTAGACGGATTTAATGTAAACGCTTTCAAGGGACTGAAAGCTCAATGTTCAACCTGTGGTAAAATGGTTTCGGGAACGATTAAAAATGTACGTATTCGAACAGTTAGTGACAATTTTCGATTCGATAAAACCTCATAAATGAAACGTGGCAGTCCCTCAATTAAAAGATTTGAGAGACTGCCCTTTTTCTATTTTTCAACCTATTAAATTCTTGCTTGTTAAATCGAATGTAAACTTTAATGGTTGCCATTCTCCACTATTTGACCAAACCATTGAGTGGACATCCCAGGTGTCATACGAATACGATGAAGTGTATACATCCCCTGCTCACTTGACGCAGCTCCCGGTTCGGTTGTCACACCCATTTTATACCCAGACTGTTCGGCAAACGTTTTTGTTTCCTCATTATAACGGCCAACAGGATAACAGATAATACTTGTTTCTTGATCTAATAATTGATCAAATATTTGTTTCGAACGAGTCAAATCATCCAATTGTTGCGACTTTGTTAAACCAGGTAATTCTAAATGATTAAAGGTGTGGCTTTGAATCGATATGCCATCTCGATTCATTTCTTTCATTTGGGCTTCTGTTAAGTGATTTTGTTTACCAATGTATTTACCAATCATAAAAATTGTTGCCTTTAAAGCATATTCTTTTAATATCGGATATGCATCTATGTAATTATCCTCGTATCCATCGTCAAAAGTAATAAAAACTGTTTTTTCTCTAGGCTTTTTATTTTCGGTTAATACGATGTACGCCTCTTCTGGAGTAAGTGTGTAGTATCCATTATCATGGAGCCATTTCATTTGTTCTCTAAATTCAACTGGTGGTACTCGTAAATTATTTCCGGAAGAAATACTATGATACATAAGGATAGGGATGCGAGTAGGCGCATCAACATCAATCCATGTAGACGTATCTAATTCTTGAGAATTAATCGTTTCGGAAATATCCATTTCTTCGACCTTCGGCCTTTCACTTACTATCGGTGTTTGTTTTTCAACCTTCTTCGGTATTTCCGCATCCGCCTTCATTGTACAACCAGATAAAACGATAATTATTAACAAAAAAACAATTAAGACACTAGATTTCTTCATAATTCTCCCACTTTCTCACTATCTACCAATCTATTATACCTGAAAGTAATTTTTGTGTAATAAAAAAATGGTTAACAAGTTAAAACAAAAGCTTTTATAACTATAGTTTTTCAAGGACAAGCCTTCATTATTCCCCTTTTCTGCAGTTAGATATTAACATTTTTTAATGTTGGGAATTTTATTTACAATTATTTTTTACATTTTACTTTGACAGATAGAGTAATTTACGGTAGTATTACTCTATCAGATAGAATAATCATTGCTACGGAAGGTGAATTATGATTAGAAGTGACATTATCCGTGGACATTTAGATTCAATCATTCTCTGTTTGATTTTAGAAAAAGATCAATACGGATATGAAATATCTAAACAAATCAGTCTACGTACCGAAAACCGATTCCAAATTAAAGAAGCTACCTTATATGCGGTATTTCAAAGACTTGAAAAAAGAGAACTAATTGAATCCTATACGGGTACGATAACTCATGGTGGAAAAAGGAAGTACTACCGAATTACAACATTAGGAAAAGCATTTTTAAAAGAAACCGTAAAGGAATGGCAGGAAACAAAAGAAATTGTCGATCTATTTTTGGAGGGATTACAGTGAGAAAAATAAAAGACCATGTGGATGAGTTATTCAAAAAAATACCTGATAGTGAGCAGAAAGAGCTCGTCAAACAGGAAATTTTAGAAAATCTTGAAGAAAAGGTATACGATCTTATGGCACAAGGCAAGGAAGAGGAGGATGCTGTTAACAAAGCGATTATTGAGTTTGGGGATATTGATGAAATTGAAAAAGAATTAGGCATCAATAAACCTATAAAGAAAAACATGTCCAAACTAGATCTCGGTTTTTCGATTTGGGGAAGTGTTCTAATTATTGCTTTATTTATTTTTATCAATTTTTATTACACCCCAAATACAATTTGGTTTGTCTATCCTACATTTGGGGTCCTGTGGTGGCCGCTAAGTATGTTTTATAGATGGTTACGTCAAAAATAAGGGAGACAAAAAACATGCGCAAACAGGATGTAATTTTTGCTTGGTTAGGAAGTATCATTAGTATTTTATTTTTTATTATTGTTAATTTCTTAACCAGTCCTAATTACCATTGGTTTATTTATCCTTCTTTCTTTCTATTGCTTTGGCCGTTAAGCATGTACTCTATTAAATATGGAAACTATAAAGTCCACTCGGTAATGGTCAGCGCTTTAATTATTTTATTTTTACTGGCAATAAATGTTTTTCACAGTCCTGAACATCCATGGATATTATATGCATGGTATCCAATTATATGGTGGCCAATTCTTATGTTTTTAGAAAAGAAAAGAAGTACAGTCTCAATAGGAATTGTGGGAAGTGTGGTAACGATTGTCTATTATTCAACCCTAAACATTTTGTTATCGCCAAGTTATCCGTGGGCCATTTATCCAATCTTCGCGGTGTTATGGTGGCCAATGGCAGTATACTACTCGAAAATGAAAGACTATTTCAAATTTTCCATTTCAGCAAGCATATTAATAATTATATTTTTTATAACCGTAAACATGGTTTCATCCCCGCATGAAATATGGGCTGTTTATCCGATATTTGTAACACTGTGGTGGCCATTAAGTATGTATTATTACTATTATTGTTATCGCGCAAAGTAATATTTAAATTATCGTTTGATAAAAAGTGAAGCAAAGAAGAACCTAATATCATTTTATTAAGGAAGGTGTTTCTATGAGCAAGCATGCTAAACATAATCTTCGTGAGTGGAAGAAGAAATTAGCTTCATTTGAACGGCCAAGATTATCGACAAGTGTTGGACAGGTGATAACATCAGTTGGTCCATTCCTCATTTTATGGAGCATGGCATATTTTAGTCTTAATGTATCCTTTTGGCTTACACTTTTATGTGCTATTCCAGCAGCGGGATTTTTAGTTCGTACATTTATCATTTTTCATGATTGTACACATTATTCCTTTTTCAAAAACCGTAGAGCAAATGAAGTTGTAGGCATTATTACAGGATTGTTTACATTTTGTTCATATGAACAATGGAAGCACAGCCATTCTCTCCATCATGCAACAAATGGTCATTTGGATAAACGTGGTGATGGAGATGTTTGGACAATGACATTACAAGAGTATGCGGAAGCGTCATGGCTCAAACGAGTATGGTACCGCATTTATAGAAATCCATTTATTATGTTTATCATTGGTCCATTATACCTCTTTTTAATCTCGTACCGTTTTAATAGAAAAAAAGCCACAAAAAAAGAAAAAAGACATGTGTGGATGACAAATATAATTTTACTATTTGTTGTGCTATTACTTGGATTTACACTAGGATGGAAAGCTTTTATATTAGTGGAATTACCAATATTTTATATTGCTTCCTTTGGAGGCGTTTGGTTATTCTATGTACAGCATCAATTTGAGGATGGATACTTTGAAAATGGAGAAAATTGGGATTATGTTGAAGCTGCACTTAAAGGAAGCTCTTATTATAAATTGCCGAAACTTCTACAATGGTTCTCAGGTAATATTGGATTTCACCATGTACATCACCTGAATTCTCGTGTACCAAATTATCATCTTGAAAAAGCCCATAAAAGTGATCCAAGTCTTCAAGATGTACCGACGTTAACGCTATGGACAAGTTTAAAGTCCCTCACCTTTAAACTTTGGGATGAAAAATCCAAAAAATTTATAGGTAATCGAGAAATCCACCGCTTTATTCGTAACAACATTTAGGATATTAGTATATTTGTAGGCAGACCGAACTGTAAATTAACAGTTCAATCTGCCTATCTTTTTTGTCCTTAGTCCACTCATGGAGAACAAATGTCCAAAAGTGGTGCCAGGCACCTAAATTAAAAGTTGAAATAGGCTGCTGTCTTTGTTTAGTTCGGTGAAGGGGAAGCCCTTTTTCTTCATTCGCTCAATGAGGGATTGGTAGTCTTGGCTTCTTTTTAATTCGATACCGACGAGTCCTGGGCCACTTTCTTTATTATTTTTTTTCGTGTATTCGAATGTTGTTATGTCATCGTCAGGCCCTAGAACATTATCTAAAAATTCCCGAAGAGCACCTGCTCTTTGTGGAAAGTCTACGATAAAGTAATAAAGTAACCCTTCATGAATAAGTGATTTTTCTTTGATTTCTTGCATTCTGCCAATATCGTTATTTCCTCCACTAATAACACAAACGATGGATTTCCTTTGATTTGATCTTTATAATAATCAAGTGCTGCAATTGGCAGTGCCCCTGCTGGTTCCGCTACAATCGCATGTTCATTGTATAACTCTAAAATAGCTGTACATACCTTCCCTTCCGGAACAGGAATAATATCATCTACTAATCGATTGCAGATTTCGAAAGTTTTTTGCCCTACACACTTTACGGCAGCACCATCAACAAATTTATCAATATGAGAAAGTGAATGTACAGCCCCATTTTGGATAGATGCCTTCATGCTTGAAGCACCACTAGGTTCTACTCCAATCAGCTTTGTTAAGGGCGTAACACTTTTTATGTATGTACTAATGCCGGACATTAACCCGCCCCCGCCGATACTGGCAAAAACATAATCAGGAGCTTCTTCCACATCATTTAAAATTTCTACAGCAACCGTCCCTTGACCGGCAATGACATTTTCGTCATCAAAAGGATGAATAAATACTCTTCCTTCTTGATCTGCACATTTAAATGCACTTGCTGAAGAATCGTCAAATGTATCCCCGGTAAGAACGACCTCGACAAATTCCCGGCCAAACATTTTTACTTGGTCAATTTTTTGTTTAGGGGTTGTTTGCGGCATAAAAATCTTTCCATGAATACCTAGATCACGACATGTATAGGCTACTCCCTGGGCGTGATTCCCGGCACTTGCACAAATTACTCCTTTTTCCCGTGCAACATTTTCAATTGACTTAATCTTATAATAGGCACCTCTAAGTTTAAATGAACGGACAAATTGTAGGTCTTCCCTTTTTAAGTACACATTACATTGATATTTTTCTGATAACCGTTCATTTTTTTGTAATGGTGTATGCGCCACAATATCTTTTAGCTGTTGATACGCAATTAAAATGTCTTCCACATGTACTGTTTTTGCTTTCACCATTTCTTGACTCATTCTTTAACCTTCCTTCTACAGAATTTTTCTATAATTTTTACATTATAGCACTTTAAATAAAGAAATTGAATACAAATTTTCGAAATATTCAGATGAAAACGTTATCATTTTAAAATATAGCATTTGTTGTACTAGATTGTTGTTTTACCCTTAGGTACTCACTTACCACTCTAATCTACATGGCGTTAATATCCCCACCGTATTTTAACAAAGCATAAAATAAAAAAAGGACATGGCAATTACGCCAATGTCCAAAATTTATTACTTATAAAATACTTTATCTATATTATATTTTGCTTGAAATTTATTAATGATATAGGTTTCATATATTTCTCTTTCCATTGGATTCTCAACATAAACTACTGCGATTTTTTGAACTTCATCTCGGTGTTTTTTAATCGCTGATACATTATCATCAAAATGCTTTGTTACTCGTTGACGGAGCTTTCTAGCTTTTCCAACAAATAAAAGTTCATCTTTATCATTATAAAAAAGGATGATTCCGCCTTTTTCTCTTGAAATTTGTCTGAATTCTGTAAATCCATACTCACTACTTATTTTATGATCTTTTACATCCTCTAGTGGTTTCTTTTTTGTAATAATTACATCCGCTTTAGGTATATCGATTTTTATCATTAATGTCACTTCCCATTTTGAATTGAATATTCATTATAGCATAATTAGATATGAAAAACCCCCATGCCGATGGATAAAAAAGACATGGGGATAGATTTTATTTTTTCGTAACTAGCTTCAATGGTGCTGGGATATTCTTTTCAACTTTTTTCCCTTGCAGGACATCGCCAGCTGCGTTAACGGCAAGTTTACCGATTAGTTCTGGTTGTTGGGCTACGGTTGCATTTAATTTTCCATCTTTAATCGATTTTAGTGCATCGTCATTCCCATCAAATCCAACAACAAGTATATCCTTACCTGAGCTGTTAATTGCTTCAAGCGCACCGAGAGCCATTTCATCATTATGTGCAAATACGGCTTGTACATCCGGATTTCCTTGAATAATATTTTCCATTACGTTTAATCCTTCTGTTCTGTCAAAGTGTGCCGATTGCTTTTCAACCACTTTTAACTGTTTATCTGCAACATTGTGAAATCCTTTTCCACGCTCCCGTGTTGCGGAAGCTCCTGGAACACCTTCTAATTCTACTACATTTGCATTTTTACCAAGCTGATCAACTATATATTCTGCTGCCATTTGACCACCTTTAACATTGTCAGACGCAACCAATGATTCAACTTTCCCTTTATCAGCTGAACGGTCGAGCGTTATAACAGGGATGCCAATATCATTCGCGGATTGAACTGCTGTTGAAATTGCAGCAGAGTCTGTAGGATTAATTAATAGTGCATCTACACCCTTTTGCAATAAATCCTGAACATCATTCACTTGCTTAGCAGAATCATTTTGAGCATCAATTACAATTACATCGATTCCCTTTGTTTTCGCTTCTTTAACAACACCATTTTTCAATGATACGAAAAATGGGTTATTTAAAGTGGAAACAGATAATCCAATTTTAATATTTTTTAAATTATTTTTCTTAGCTGGCTTTGCCCAGTTAGGAGGCTGCATCGAACAAGCTCCCAGTAGAATCATAGTTAAGGACATAAGAAGCACAAGTAATTTTTTCATTGAGTAACCCTCCTATGCTGATTTTTTACGGTCTAGTAAGACAGCAATTAAAATGACGATCCCTTTGACAACCATTTGATAAAATGATGAAACACCTAGTAAATTTAATCCATTATTCAATGTTCCTATTATTAATGCACCGATTAGTGTACCAAATATTTTACCGCGTCCGCCTGACAAGCTTGTTCCACCAAGAACAACAGCTGCGATTGCATCAAGCTCATAAGAAGTACCTGCTGTCGGTTGCGCTGAATCCAAACGTGAAATTAATATAGCACCAGCTAATGCTGATAAAAGTCCAGCTAATGAGTAAATCATTATTTTTACACGTGGAACTTTTATTCCAGAAATTAGCGCTGCTTTTTCATTTCCTCCAATTGCATATGTTTTACGACCAAATGGTGTCTTATGAAGAATTACATATAAAATGACAAATGTAATGATCATCGTAATCGCAGGAACGGGTATTCCTAAAAAGTATCCTCGTCCAAATAATTGAAACAATAAGCTATCACTTAAACCTGTTATCGGATTTCCATCGGTATATACTAATGTTAATCCTCTAAAAACCGTCATCGTAGCCAATGTGGCGATGAATGGTGCCATCTTACCTTTCGTAATGAGTAAACCGTTTACCATCCCCATGACTCCACCTAAAAGGCATCCGATAATAATAGCAAGAATAGGATCTAACCCTGACACCATCATTCCCGCCATCAATGCACTGGATAGTGCCAAAATCGAACCTACTGATAAATCAATTCCACCTGTAAGAATAACAAACGTCATCCCATAAGCAATTAATGCATTTATCGCTACCTGTCTTAGTAAATTTAATATATTTAAAGGCTGTAAAAAACTTGGGTTCAAAATCGACACGATAATGACTAGTATGATAAATCCCAAGAGAGGGCCAAGCTTTTGCATCATATTATCTACATGATTGACTTTTCTGATTGTCTTTGTTTCGCTAGCAGACTTCATCTTATTGACCTCCTGTTGCTAATGTCATAATACTTTCTTGTGTTGCCTCTTCTTTTAATAATTCACCACTAATTCTTCCTTCATGAACAACGAGAATGCGGTCACTCATACCAAGTATCTCGGGCAATTCGGAGGAAACCATAATGATTGCAACCCCACGGGAAGTTAATTCATTCATTAAGTCATAAATTTCTCTTTTTGCACCAACATCTACACCTCTAGTTGGTTCATCCATAATCAGTACTTTTGGACCAATTCCAACCCATTTCGCAATTACGACTTTTTGCTGATTTCCACCAGAGAGACTTCCAACAGTTGCAGCAGCTGATTCTGTTTTTACAGTTAAACGTTTAATTAACATGTCCACAAAATCTTGTTCGTTCTTCTCTTTAATAAGACCCTTCGGAGCAAAGCTTTTCAAACTAGGCAGCACGATATTATCACGAATGGAAAAGTCTAAAATTAATCCTTCATCTTTACGATCCTCTGTTATAAAACCGATTCCATGCTCTATTGCTTGATAAGGTGTTTTTATGCTTACTTTTTCTCCATTTATTAACGTTTCCCCTGAATCAAATTTATCCAGTGCAAATATGGCCCTCATTATTTCCGTACGACCAGCGCCCATTAACCCGGAAACTCCGACGATTTCACCGGATCTTACAAAGAAATTAATATTGTCAAAAACCCCTTTTCTCGTAAAGTTTTTGACCTCAAGAACCGTCTTTCCAAGATTGGCTACGCGTTTTGGAAAACGTTCTGTTAATTCTCGACCCACCATTTTTTTAACGACTTCATCAAAACTTGTTTCTGGAATAGGTTTTGTGTCGACCGTTTTTCCATCTCTCATAACTGTGATGCGGTCACAAATTGAAAAAATTTCCTCCATACGGTGAGATATATAAACGATTGAAACTCCTTCTTTTTTCAAAGACGCAATCACTTCAAATAGTTTCTGAATTTCCCTTTCCGTTAATGCTGCTGTAGGTTCATCCATAATAATGACTTTTGCATCTGTTAATAAAGCTTTCGCTATTTCAATCATTTGTTGTTGACCAACAGAGCATTGGCCGGCTTCTTGTTCGAGTGGAATCGTAACAGATAGTCGTTTGAATTGCTCCAATGCTAGCGTTTTCATTTCATTTGATTTTAAAAGTCCGAATGCGGACTTCAATTCTTTTCCAATAAACAAATTATCTAAAACGGTCATATCAGGCCAAATATTTAATTCCTGATGTATAAAAGTTATTCCATGTTGTTCTGCTATTTTAGGATTAGAAAAATAGGTTTCTTTTTCATCAATCATAATTGTACCTTGATCCAATTTGTGCAGACCAGTTAGAATGTTCATTAACGTCGATTTCCCCGCACCATTTTCACCCATTAGCGCATGGACCTCTCCTGGAAGAAGTTCAAAATTCACACCCGTCAATACTTGATTTGTACCAAATGATTTATGGATGTTTTTCATCGAAATCTTCATTTTGCTTCACCCCTTTTTATTAATCGCTTTTTTCCTAAGATGAACATGCAACAATGTATAAGTAAATCGCCTTTTAAAAAATAACTCCAGCTTGTAAAATACAATTTGCGTAGGGAGTTGCTTCCCCAGTTCGAATGACTGCCTTCGCGTTTTTCGTTAATTCTTTCAATCTTTCGTGAGAAACCATTTCGATCTTCGCATCATTAAAATGATTTTTCATATATTCATAAGTTAAATTGTTTTGTGATTCAATTTCATTAGCGAGTATAATCTTTTCTATTTTCATATCTTCCTTTATCGTAGAAACAACATCTGTAAAACTAGGAACACCTAATTTTAATGCAAGATCAATTTTTTGTACTCCATTGGGTATTGGTAACCCTGCATCCGCTATTACAATATAATCCGTATGTCCGAGATCAGAAAGTACTTTAGATATATGACTATTTAAAATGCCATTTAATTTCAATTCTTTAAACCTCCTTCCACTTCAGCTCTTGAGGGCATTCCACCTTGTGCACCAAATTTCGTAACTGAAAGCGAAGCTGCTCGATTGGCAAACCGAACACAGTCTTCCATCGATTGTCCTTCAGCTAAAGCAACGGCAAAAGCCGCATTAAATGTATCTCCTGCACCAGTTGTATCAACGGCTTCAACCTTAAAGGTAGGAATAAGCATTTCTTTTTCACCATTGTGATAGCGTACACCTCGGACTCCTTCTGTGATAAACAATTTATTTGGGAATTTTTTTAAAACATTCTCAATTTCCATATCCTTAAATAATATTGTTGCTTCATGTTCATTTGGAGTTAAATACGTTACTTTTTCGATTATAGAATGACTAATCATCCGCGCCGGAGCTGGATTTAACAAAAGAGGAACACCCAATTCTTTACAGATATCAGCTACAAATTCTACCGTTTCTTCGGGAATTTCCTGTTGTATTAACACAATATCTGCAGCTTCAAGTACATTCTTGGCTTTACTGACATACTCAGGAGATACATAATTATTTGCACCTTTAACAACAACAATACTGTTATCTCCTTCAGCAAGTGTTATATGCGCTGTACCACTTTCAACACCTGTAACCGGTTCCACATAATCGATAATAACTTCATTTTGTTTAAAATTCTCTAGTATTACTTTCCCGAAGTTATCATCTCCTACACAGCCTACCATATACACTTGGGCTCCTAATCGGCTAGCAGCAACTGCCTGATTTGCTCCTTTACCTCCCGGAACCGTCTTAAACGATTCACCAATAATGGTTTCTCCGGCATTCGGCCGTCTCTTTGCTGAAACGACCAAATCGATTGATGAGCTACCAATAACAACAATATTAGACATTTTTATCAACCTTTCTCGTTGTACTTCTTTCTATAAAAGTAACAGGCAATTGAATATTTTGTTCGTCTTCTTTTTTGTTATTTATCTGTTTAATTAAAAGTCTTGCTGCCTCTTTTCCCATTTCATAGGCAGGTTGTCTAATCGTTGATAACGGAGGGAACAACAATGCACTATGTGGAATATCATCAAAACCAATTATCTGTATGTCTTCCGGTATTGATCTTCCTGAGCGTAATGATTCATGTAAAACTGCAGTTGCTACAATATCATTACTTGCAATAACTCCATCGGTATCTCCATATTTTTCAAATAAATCCTTCGCCCACTTTTCTGCATCATTAAAGGAAAAGGAGGATGTTGTCATTACATAGAAATTCACATCGGAAGAACTTAGCACTTCAAGCGCACCTTGAAACCGATCTCTGGCCGTCTGCAAATGCGAAGGACCTTTTATTAATGTAATTCGTTTGCTTCCCCTTTTAATGATTTCTTTGGCAGCGATTCTTCCTCCTTCCATACCATCAGCATATACGGATGGAAGGCTTGTTGATGTTCGATCCAAAAAAACGACTGGAATCGACAAATCATCATAAGTCGATTTACTTAAGTTATTAGTCATTGATATTAGACCAATAACATTATTCTGTTGAAATGTTTGTATATAATCCTTTTCTTTTTCGGCGTCTTCGTCCGTATTCCCAAATATGATCCGAAAATCGTGAAGTCTCATTTCATCTTCTACTCCACGAGCTAAAAGCGGGAAGAAAGGATTTGTAATATCAGGTAATAAAAGTCCAATAAGTTTTGATTTCCGTTTAAATAATGAACGGGCTACTTCATTCGGACTATAATTTAATTTTTCAATTGCTGCATTAACCGCTTTTCTTGTATCTTCATGTACGTAACCGGTTTCATTTAACACTCTAGAAACCGTTGCAACTGATACTCCTGCTGCTTTCGCAACTTCACGAATTGTTGCCAGTTCGTTTCACCTCTTTTGTGTAACCGTTTCCACATAAAGAATACCATACTCATTTTTAAATAACAAGGAATTTTTTTCTCTTCATATCAAGAAATGCTTCAATTCATGTCAAATAAACTTATTCTATTAAAACAAAAAACCTACTTTTCAAAAAAGTAGGTTCAACGGTCTTTTATTTTCTCTTTGAATGGGTTTTAACAATTTTTATAATGTCATGGATTTTTTCCGAATCGATTCCTTGATAAAAACTATCTTGAAAACGAACTCCTGTGCCAAAATGAATTTCGGAAACATGTACTTCATCCAAAAGTTGAGAAATATTACTTGGTTTCAACCCGGAGCCTGCCAAAATTTCCACTCTATTTGACTTTTCAATTAATTGTTGAAGTTGATTTGTCGCTTCGATTGCTTTAGCTTTGCCGCCTGAAGTTAATATCCGGGATATTTCTTTGTATTGATCAATCATATTCAATGCTTCAAATTGATCATGAACTTCATCAAAAGCACGATGAAAAGTAATATCTAATCCCTTTGATGCGGTTATTAAATAATTTAGAGCATATTCGTCAACATGTTTATCTTCTGTAATTGCTCCAAAAACTACTCCTGCTGCACCAAGTTCTTTACAAATCCTAATATCTTGTGCCATCATTTTCAATTCATCTTCAGTATAACAAAAACTTCGACTATGAGGACGAATCATTACATTAACCGGAATTGTGACGGACTGACAAACACTTTCAATCAATCCGTAACTAGGGGTAAGCCCACCTTCAAGTACTCCTGTAATTAATTCTATTCGATTTGCGCCTGCTTGCTCAGCTATAATGGAATCCTGTTTTGAATCTGTAATTACTTCGATAATCATTTCTTTACCTCCAACTTTTTGTTTTATAAGTGAAATTATGAATTCCTTCATTATTTAATTGCCATATTGCATTATTTTGTTTTTTTTCTTTTGATAAGTGGATAGTAATACACCTCCTACAATAAATATCGACCCTATCAATTCCATAGCTGTAATCGGTTTTGATAATAAAATTAATCCCATGATCATAGCTACAAAAGGTTCTAGGTTAGAAAGAATCGATGCTTTAGAGGCATGTACGTATCTAATATTATGATTCCAAATCAGGGTTGCAAGGCCGTGAACAATTATAGCCGTACCGATTAATAATGACCAATCATTCACATTCGTGCTTAATTGTATTGGGCTTTCAAGTGTAAATGGAAATGGAATTGAAACGAGAAAACCTACGATATTGGAATATAAGGTAATTGTAAGTGGATCAATCCTTTGGGAAAGTACTCTCGTTAATATTATCATAATAGCAAAAGTAACCATCGTTATTACTATCCAGAGTAGCCCCTTGTCGATTTGCAGCAAAGATAAATTCCCTTTAGCGACAACAAAATATATCCCAATAACAGCAAAAATTGAGCCAATTAACATACGAATCGTCAATTTTTCTTTCAAAAATAAAAAGGCTAAAAAACCCGTTAAAATTGGTGTAGTGGCTAATATAAGTGCAGAGGTTGTTGGATCCGCTGTTTGTAAACCGACAAAAAATGACCATTGATTTACAAAGACTCCGACTATACCTAATAATAATAGGATACAAAAATCAGTTTTATTTACACGCTTGAATTGTTTTTTAAATGAGGAAACTCCAATTAGGAATAAGACGATAAATAACAGTCTTATGGATGTTAAGAGGGATGGCGTAAACTCTTGAACTAATATTTTACCAAAAACAAAATTACTACCCCAAATAATGACACAACTAGTTAGCCAAAAATATGATTTAAACAAATTTTTCACCACCCTTACTTCTAATTTCTAACTTTACTATTTTAAACATAAATACAAAGTTAGTAAACCGGAGAAAAGAATACTAGATACATTTGTTCGACAAAGCATCAGAAAGCAAGAATCAAAATGAAAACTCCCCTTTATAAAGAATAAGTCAAACTCGGGCAGAATACATTTGATTCACTAGCGTATTTTGTATATACTGAAGATAACAGAATATAATAAAAAGGAACATTGGTTGCACCCAATGCTCCTTAACACAGTACTGCAAGAAGTGCAGTGGCTTTAGATGAATAACCCACCCCTTAACTCACGGCCTTTGAGCAGGGTGGGTTATTTCCGTTTTATAAGAGAAATAACAACTGCAATCACTGCAACGATTAATGATCCGAAAGTGATCATAAGTGAAATGGCTTCGTATACTGTGATCATCAGCAATCACCCCCCTTCATGAGGAAATGACCACTGCCCACCCCGCAAACTATGTCTATTCCATTATAGCACATACGTTCGTATTATATATCATATTTTGATAAATCCTACAATTTTACTAGGTTCCGTAGATATATATAGGGGGCGCAATTTTTAAATCCAATATCAGATATATAGAAGAATTTCAAAACTTAACAACTTATCTCTTGACTTAGAGTTAACTATAAGGATTATTCTATTTTTGCGAGGATAATTGGGAAAAATAGATCGAAAAGAAGTAAAGTATTTCTATCCCAACATCGATTCTCTTAATAAATCAATCTATTGGAGGCTATACGAATGATAACTGCAAAAGCACGGGCTGTTGATGGTCCAGACAAGTCGTTTCGAATTGCCGAAATTAAAAGACGCGATCTCGATTCGCACGATGTTCTAATTGAAATTAAATATGCAGGTATATGCCATTCCGACATTCATACTGCTCACGGTGAGTGGGGTCCAGTGAACTACCCACTCGTACCTGGGCATGAAATTGCGGGAATTGTTACAGACATAGGAGCAAAAGTTACTAAATATAAGGTAGGTGACCGTGTAGGGGTCGGATGTATGGTCGACTCTTGTGGCGAATGTGAGAACTGCCGGAACGGAGAAGAGCAATACTGTCTTAAAGGAAATATCCCTACCTATGCTGGTGTTGACAAATATGGTGAGCCTACTCAAGGTGGCTATTCTACCCATATTGTCGTTACAGAGAACTTTGTAGTTAGAATTCCTGATAACATCGGACTTGATGATGCAGCACCATTACTTTGCGCTGGGATTACTACATATTCACCGCTAAACCATTGGAACGCTGGTCCGGGCAAAAGAGTAGCGGTTGTTGGTATGGGCGGCCTTGGACATATGGCTGTAAAAATTGCACATGCTATGGGTGCAGAAGTTACCGTCCTTTCGCAGACATTGAATAAAAAGGAAGATGGCCTACAATTCGGAGCTGATAACTACTATGCTACAAGCGACCCAGAAACATTTGAAAAACTTGCTGAATCCTTTGACTTAATCATTAATACGGTAAGTGCAAAGATTGATATTGATGCGTATTTCTCCTTACTCACTCTTGATGGCACAATGGTTAATGTCGGTGCTCCCGGTGAGCCGTTATCACTAAACGTAATGTCTCTCATAGGTCATCGTCGTTCATTTGCAGGTTCAATGATCGGTGGCATCCGTGAAACGCAAGAAATGTTGGATTTCTGTGCAAAACACAATATCGTTCCTCAGATTGAAGTTATTTCAGCTGATCAAATTGATGAAGCATACAAACGCATCTTAGCTTCGGATGTGAAGTATCGATTCGTGATTGATGTCAGCACAATATAAGCTGCAAAAATGATCAGGAATATTCTAGGATGTCCAAAAAGCTTGCTTTTGGACATCCTTTTACATATGGCTTAAAAATGAAATGTAAATTTAAATACAATTCGACCAACCTTTTTTAAATGTTTCATGTTTATAATAGATGGGAATAATGAATAGTTTAGAACCTATGTCTTCCTCGAATGAAGATTGCACACCATAGGCAACAATTTAATCGCCAAAATACGCAAAATATTGGTCCGAATATGGCTGGTGCCGGTGATTCCCTTCATCACAACCAACCTAACAAGAAAAATCAGATTGATACCTACTTGCAAGATACGCCGCAAATTATGTTTTCCTTTTAAAATCGCTTTATACCAACGCCGATTTAAAAAATTATGAATGATAAATAATACAAGTACGACAACTTCTATGACTTCATAGACCATATTTCCTGTAATATAAATATATAGTTCTTTTTATATCGTTTATAGCCATCTGTTTCGGTTCAAAAGTGACTTTGACATTCAGCAACTGTCGTGATAAAATTCACCAAGAATTTAGAGTTAACTCAAAATCTATATTGACTGAGGAGTGTTTGGATGAATACATTTTCTATCGGTGAAGTGGCTCAAAAATTGAATCTTACTACATACACTTTACGCTACTATGACAAAGAAGGACTTATCCCTTTTGTAGAACGGACACCTAGCGGAACACGATTATTTAAAGAATCCGATATCGATGCATTAAAAATAATTGAATGTCTTAAATCCACCGGAATGCCTATTAAGGAAATAAAAAATTTCATCGATTGGTGTGCAGATGGAGACTCCACGTTGCAACAACGATATGACATGTTTCTGGAACGCAAAGCTGCTGTCGAGAAACAGTTGGAGGAATTGAATAAAACTATGGAACTTATAGATCATAAATGTCACTATTATAAGACTGCCTTAGATGCTGGGACTGAAGATATTCATAAAGATGACAAAATAGGTAACTATAATTAACGTTATTTCCAAAAAAGAAATGGACTCCTCTAAGATATAAAAGTCGATTTCTAAGTTAACGAAGAAATCGATTTTGTTAATGACAAAAGCAGTGCGATTTCTATTATGAAATGCACTGCTTTTGTATATAAACATTTTCGTACGTGAGATTCATCCTCCTAAAAACATCATGCAGACTAGAACAATCATAACGGCAAAAAGTTTATTTGAATTTCGCATAAAGTTCTCCTTTGCGTTTACTGTAAAAAGTCAAATTCTAAAGGCATCAAAATTTTTTTAAGAAAGTTGTTTGTCATGATTATGCATGTTGTTTCTTAATAAAATAAATACCAATCCTAAACCCAACGAAATGATTCCCACAAAAACGACGTATTGTGTACCTAATCCCGTAATAAATAATCCACCTGCAGCTGTACCAATTGTTGTTCCTAAGTTAACGGATGATAAAAATAATCCATTAGCGAAATCAGGAGCTTTAGAGGCTGCTGATGTAATCCAATATTGATTAATATTCGTTCCTATTCCAGCCAAAATTCCCCAAACTAAAGTTATGATAGCCATAGGTAAAGTGAATTGTCCTAAGTAAAATAAAATGATGTAAACGACTGCTAATGCTAATGGAAAAGATACGACCGTTTTGATGGCATTTTTAGTAAGTAACTTTCCTGCCAAGATGTTACCAATAATATTTGCGCCCCCGAATATGACTAACATTAAACTAATTGTTTTCCCAGAGATATTCGTAACGCTTTTAAGATATTCAGCAAGATAACTATACACCCCAAATACTGCTGAATTAAGGAGCAGGACAGCAACAATGGAAAGCCAAGTAATCGGTTTTTTTAATACCGATAATTGAGCCCCGTAAGAAAGTTTTTCTTTTACAGGCATAGATGGAAAAAATACGAATGTAGCAATAAATACGATTGCATTTACAAAGGCGAAAAATCCCATCGATAGTTGAAACGAAATGGTACTGGCGAGAAAACTTGCGATTGGTACCCCAAGTACCATACCTGCAGATACACCAATAAAAACCTTTGAAACCGCTTTTGGTGCTTCTTCCTTCTTAACTGAGTTAGCGGCAATTGTAAAAGCTCCCGAAAAATAAATTGGTTGAAAAATAGCGGGAATCACACGTGCAATTAATGCAACGGTATAGTTACTTGTAAATATAGAGACAATGTTACATAGAACGAAAATACCAAGTACAATTAACATAGCCTTCTTACGATTTATCCCCGAAAATAATAACGGCATTGTAGGTCCAGATACTGAAACAGTAAGTGCGAATAGACTTACCATCCACCCTGCCATAGATACACTAATATGAAAGTGATCTGCAATGTAGGGTAATATTCCTACAACCCCCATTTCGGTATTTATGATGCCAAAAGCACCTACAATTAAAATAAATATTAGTAAATGATTTCGTTTAGACAAAGAAGCAACTCCTAACTTTAATTGACAACTTGTTCATTTGCTCACAAAAAAATGACTAACTCCTTACTAATTATTTTAGAGTGTTTTTTATATATAGCCAATACTTATATCATATATCACAATATGCCTGAAAGGTATTTTTGTAATTCTTACAAAATGATAAAAGAGATCTTTTCAATACCAATGTTTCTCAATTACGGTGAACAATTATTTGTTGATGATGTTAGAAATTCGAATGGTAAAACCGCTTGAAATCAAGCGGTTTAGTATTTTTAGCTATGGAGCCTCCGATTACTAATCAATGGATATATGTTAAAGAAATATTATCGAATAATCTTCATTAAAAGTTCAACCGATTGTGAGTTATCCATTGACGAAGACGGAATATCTTGAAGCATTAATCCAGTAATAACAGAAAAAAAGAGGTATAAGATTTGATATGGATCTCCTTCACAAAATTGACCCATTTGTTGTCCTTTTACGAAGATAGGAACTAATTCATTAATTGTATTTTTGGCGGAATAATGTTTTAGAAGGTCTTTTGCTTTATCTGGAACATTCGGTGATGTGTTTGCTTGTTGGAGAATGAGAAAATAATTTTTATGATTTTCTTCTAGGATTTTGCTAGTTAACATCCTCATTTGATCAATTGGAGTACCTTCAAATGAATGCATATTTTTAAATGTGGTATACGCCTCTTCCGTTGCATCCTGAACAAGTTCACTAAAAAGGACGTTCTTTGATTGAAAATAGCGATAAGTTAAGCCTTGGCTAATACCGGCTTCAGCAGCTATCATACTCATTTTTGTTCCATTTAGTCCACGAAGTGCAAATACTTTCAATGCGGCGTTTTTTATTTGGGTTCTTCTTTCTTCATGAGTAGAATCTACTTTTTGACCTTCTACAAGTGTCAATTTATTCACTCTCCAATTAAATTAATCTAACTAATAAGTTTTTGAGAATGTTGGACTTGATTCTCGCTTATTTCCCATAATTTCTTGGCAGATTCAATATTTTGAGCCTGAACAGAAGGCGTTGCCACTTCCATATCAGCATAATAGAGGCCACTATGATCGGTTACTTCATCTGAATCGGCGAGCCACACTAATGTTTCTGCACCTTTTTCGGGTGTCCGTGAAAACATCTTCATCACAGCCATCGTACTGCGAGCCAACCATCCGTTATTTTGATTAAAATTGGTAGCTACTAATCCCGGATCGAAGCAATAGGAAGAGACATTGCTCCCCTTAAGTTTTTTAGCTAATTCTAATGTAAATAAAATATTTGCAAGCTTTGTCTCTCCATAACGCAAAGTTGGTCCACCGAAAAACTTTTTTGGAGATTGATAAAGTTTCTTTGCACTTATATCTGCAAAGACAATACCTGTTTTGGCCATTTTATGACCGTGTGAAGCAGTAGTAATAATACGTGCATGTTCATTTTCTTTCATTCTTTCGATTAATAAAGATGTGAGTAAAAAAGGGGCTAAATAGTTTACTGCCCACGTCATTTCAATTCCATCCTCTGTAAGCTGTCTTTTTTCAAATAATGCCCCGGCATTGTTAATCAAGATATCTATTTTAGGGCATTTAGCTAATATTTCCGCTGCTGCTTTTCTTATCGATTGTTGTGAGGACATATCTGCAAGAAATACATCAACGTTATTACCAAATGATTGTTTTAATTCTTCAAGTACTTTATTTGCTTTATTTAGATTACGGGCGACAATTCCTATATTTGCACCACGTGAAGCTAACTCCTTAACAGCTGCCAAACCAATACCACTTGTAGCCCCGGTAATTAAAACATATTTATCTTTTACAGACCAAGTTGAATTATCCAATATCATTTGCCCCTTCCTAAATGAGCCTTTGAATGAACGGTTCATTTACTTTTTATTTTACTTTGAAAATACCGAAGGGTTTACATATACTTTTCATCTTTTTCTTCTCTTTTTTAACAATAGTAGAGGAAATCCGCGAAAAGGTGACACAAGATTAATATGTGTTTTGATCAATAGTGCGAATGAAATATTACGTAAATTAAAAAAGGAACATTGAGCAAATCAAATGTTCCTTTTTACTTTCCCATTATTAAGCTGTTACCTCTTTTGCTCTCTCTTCCTTTCGTTGTTGTTCCTTGATCATCATCCCGCCAACTAGCCCAATAAGTGAAAAAACAACAGGAATAATAAAGCCATAATGGTATCCTATCGGACCCGAGTGAAAATGATCTAACACCTTTCCAAAAATACTCGGTAATAGAACAGCACTTAAAAATCCTCCGGTGTTTGCAAAACCCGAAACGACACCAACTTCCTTGATAGGAAATGATTGCCGTACAACTGCAAAGGTTAATGCACTTGCGCCATTTCCATAACCAATAATTAAAAATAATATGATTACCAAGAAGTATGGCGGCTTCCCTCCACACACGAAAAAGGTTATCCAACCACATATAGTAAAAATATGAACAACTACATATGGCCGCTTAATCATATTCAACCGATTCGTAATCCAGCCTGTTAAAGGCGCCCCGATAATGGCACCGATTAACCCAATCATAATTAATTGGCTTGCGCCTGAACGTGTCATGCCATACATATTCATCCCAAATGGAACTGCCCAGGATCCAATAAAGCCTACGTATGTACCTACAACACCAAAATGGCATAAAAAAGTTGCCCAAGCTTGGCGACTAGAAAACAGTCGTCGAAGTATAACAATCGTTTTATCTCTTTTCTTAGTAGAAGGATTGTTTGATCGATTCACATTTATCGGAGAAATATTCATTTGATTCGGTTTCTTTATTAGGACTATATAAAGAAGAATCCCAAAAACACATAATAAACACCCAATGATAAGGAACGGAGCTCTCCAGCCGATGAGATCAATAGAAGCGGAAAATGGAACGGTTGCCATTAAGAATCCTAAGCTCCCACTCATCCCTGCAAATCCTAGTAATTGTACGAATTCATTTGCTTTAAACCATTGACTTAAAATTAGGACTAGGTTGACCCATATCGCAGCATCGCCTATTCCAACTAGCAATCTTGCAAATAGCAAAAATCCTTCATTCGGTGCAATGCTGTACACTAATGTACCTACCCCATTAAGAAGTGTCCCGAAAATAAGAAAATAATTAGGACCAAAACGGTCAGACAAAATTCCAATTGGAATTTGCAGACTTGAATAAGCCAAAAATTGAATACTTGTTAATAACCCTATCACTGCAGCGGAAACGTGAAATTCCTTCATTAATTGCTCTGAAATTAAACCAGGAGCTGTACGTTGACTCACTATAAGAAAATAGGAGAACAATACTACACCAAATACGACCCATCTATAACTGCTCTGTTTCTTCAATGACCTCTTCCCCTATTTACATTTTTTTATCATTATACTCCTATTTTTAAAGGAAAGAAGAAGAAATTTTGATGTAGGCGTTTTCATTTTATTTCTCTGGTAATCCATTTGGATACAGGTCATTATTGTAGTGATAGTAAGAAACTGGATCATGATCATTACATACGTAAAACAGCCCTTCCTAGTCAAGAAGGACTGTTTTACAGAAAAATCCAGCATTAAGGGCTTGTACAAAACCCATGTTAGTTATTTTAGTATTCAGCGTTGTTCAAAATAAAATCAATCGCCCATTCACCCTTTTGGTTAAAAATCGCACCCGTTTTAAATGTCATATGTGGATTTTCAGGTCTATATTGATGAAGTTGAGCTTCAATCGTCCCTTTATATTCGTTTTTACCTACTTTTTTAAACGTATCGGAAGTTTCACGAACTAACGTATGTGCGATCCAAATATGCGGGCTTTCCATAAGGCTCTTGGCATTGGGATTTACTTGAATATTCGAATTTGAATGGATCGTATAATCCAGCCTAATGTTTTGACCGTGGTTTACGATGGAATAACCATTGATTGTCAGCTTGATTCCGTTCACTTCCGCTGAACCTAACCCCTGATTTGTCATAGATTCGGCACTAATCAAGGTAGGGAAGGCAAAGCCAATGAGCAAGCAAATTAATAAAGCGACACCACCAGTGAGTCGCATGGTTTTTTTCGATAGGTTCCTCATTTTACCACCATCCTTATTTATCATTTATTGATTTCACATTTTAGATTGTTTCACAAATGGAACGATTTAAGCCCGAATGAAGAGATCGGGCTTAGATTGCTCCCGGAAATGGATCTCTTTAGAGAAGAAATTCATTTTCTCCAAAATATTATTTCTTTTTGGATAACCATTCTGCTAGTGCTTCTGCGTCTGCACCTTTAGCTAGACCGGCCGGCATGCGATCGCCGCCATTTAAAATTTGGTTCAATATTTCTTCTTTGGACATTGTTTTACCTACGTGTTGAAGGTTTGGAGCCGTGTTGCCTTGAAGATTATCTCCATGACAGGAAATACAACTTTTTTTGTATACTTCTTCTGGTTTGACAGTTACGTCAGCTTCACCTTGTAGTTTGGCATTCTTATTAGGGGTCGCAATTTTTTCCTTACCGCCAAGTCCGTAAACCACAACCCTCGTTCCGCCGGTAATCACGGCAACATATTGTTTTCCGTCAACCATATAAATAGAAGGCGCCATTTTAATTGCTTTTCCGCCACTTTTCATGCTCCATAATACTTTACCTTTTTTAATATCGAGAGCATTCACCGCTCCGTCCATTTCCCCGTAAAAAGCAAGACCGGAAGCAGTGCTTGTGAATCCTCCATACATTGGATCGTCGGTATTAACTTGATACACTTTTTTCCCTGTATTAACGTCAATAGCTGTAATGTTACCGGAAGGAACAACATCTTTTGGTAAAGGAAGTATCTTCGTACCAGGGAAGGTATTGTTATCTTTCGCAATCTCTTTCCGATCTTTTGCTGATAACATTAAATTCGGACTATTAATACCTGGAATAAGTACATAGTTGGTTTCGGGATCATAAGTCTCCGGAGCATAACTCTCTCCCCCCGGCGTACCTGGCCATTGTAGTTCAACTTTATTCGGATCACTGGATGGTTTCGAATGTTTAATTTTTACAAACGGTACACCATCATAAATGGTTTTTCCCGTTTTGGCATCCCATGCATACCATTTTCCATTCTTTCCCCCTTCAACCACAATCTTTTGTTTTTTCCCACCGACCTTGGCATTGAGTACCATCGGTGTCGCGGCCGCATCGTAATCCCATACGTCATGATCAACTTCGGAAGATGCCCACTTAAACTTTCCCGTTTTACTGTCTAAAGCGACAATTGAGTCCGTATATGGATTTTTCCCTTTTCTGTCTTCATCGTAAAAGTCAGGGGCTGGGTTTCCTACTGCAAAATACATCATATCGGTATCTGGATCGAACGACATTGGTGTCCATACGGATCCTCCACCTGTGTATTTCCCCTTCACCCAGTCCTTTCCTCTTTCAGGAACGGTCCAAAACGGTTCTTTCCATAGCGGTTCCAAGGTATCAGCTTTAAATGCCCAAACAAAACCTCTTGTACCATTATCACCACCACTGCTTCCAACATAAATGTTGCCATCATAATACATTGGAGCAGAAGATTCATAGTATCTGTTTTCTAACTTGATGGAAGGTTCATGATCCCAAAAGTTAACCATTTTTATTAGTTTTCCGGTTTTCGCATCAAGTTTGGCAAGTCGATTGTCTATCATCAAAACATATACATTTCCATTAGCTACAGCAACCCCTCTACTTGCCACATTGGATTGCCATGGCAAACTATTAATATGGTCCAGTACTTTTTTAGGAGGTGTCCATGCCCATAATTTCTTTCCGCTCTTGGCATCGATTGCAAACACATGATTTTTTGCACTAGTCACATACATGACCCCGTTTTGAACGACAGGGAAATCCTCTTGTAAATTAGGAACATCCTTATTCCACTCCAAGATTTCCTGCTGCCAAACAATCCCCATCTTTTTTACATTATTTTTTGTAATCTCTTTATAGGGCACATGTCGAGTATGTTGAAGATCATAACCCCAATTTGGGAATCCGGTACCCTTTACCTGATTCGCTTGGTTATTGTCGGATGATTTCTTGGTCCCGTTATTCGTATCGTTCTGGTTATTATTCGATTGACAGCCGACAAGGACCATACCGGCCAATAAAACCGAACCTGTTGCTTTTAAATAACGCTTCACGAAAATACCTCCTCATGCTGTGAATTTTTAAAATAAAGTGAATCACTGATAATGAAATCCTTCAGTTTGTTTCCTCCTCGTGTAGGCAATCTTATTTTGATAAGAACAAAGATATATTGTCCTGAAAGTTTCTGAATTATGCAATCTGTGGAAAAACTACCTAATATGTTTAAGCAAGAAAAGTTTTGACAAAGGACAAAAGCGGAAGCGCCTTGCATATCGACGTAAAAAAAGTGATATGTGAATTTACACATATCACTTACCCAAATGAGAATTAATATTTATTATTCTATTATTTAACTTGAATTGTCTCTCCTAAATTCATTATCTTTAACATTGATTTATCTAATTTTCTTCTTTCCCATTCCACAATCAGTCGATCAAGCGCTTCTTTCGGTGTATCGTCGGCTAATCGAAATGCTCCGAAATGCATTGGAACAAAATATTTTCCGTTCACATCTGAAAATACTTTTACAGCCTCTTCCGGATTGATATGTTGGGACGACATGAACCACTCCGGTTCATATGCACCAATTGGAATTAATGCAAAGTCTATTTTGTATTTTCTACCAATTTCTTTAAATCCTTCAAAATAACCGCTATCTCCAGCAAAATAAATGGTTTTTTCAGATGTCTCTATAATCCACCCGCCCCAATGTGATGTATTTGTATCAGTTAAAGATCTTTTCGTCCAATGTTGGGCTGGAACAAAGGTAAAGTTTACATCACCAATGATAAAACTATCCCACCACCTAAATTCCTTTACTTTTTGGAACCTTTTTCTTTTAAATAGAGGTTTTAGTCCCATTGGAACAAAATAAACTGGGTTACCTTTTAGCTTTTTAATCGAAGGGAAATCCAGATGATCATAATGACTATGAGAAATTAAGACAACATCAATTTCAGGCATTTCATCTGGTTGTATTCCCGGCTTAGATAAACGTATGTCAAATCCCATCCGATTTGCCCATACAACGTCAGTTACAATATTTAATCCATTCATTTGGATAAGAAAAGATGAGTGTCCAATCCAAGTAATCGTAGTTTCATGCCTATTCGAACGTAAGTATTCAATTTTTTTATCGGTAAATTGTGGAACAATATATGTTAAATCCTTCTTTTTCATTCGACGTTCACGCTGCCATTTAAGTAAATCCCTAAATGAATTAATATTCCTATTTCCATTTAAATTCGTGTATCTTTCTTTTCCCATTAGGTAGCCTCCCATGTAATACCTTTTTACATTGGTTTGTCCCCAATTTTTATACAATTTTCTAAAAAAATCAACTAATAAATGGTTGTCTTTGTCCCGTTTACTTAATAAATGTTAAACTATTCATAACATTTCGTTATGGAGAGTGATAGTTTAAGGGAAAATATGATAGCAATGTAGTATAACAATGAAATATTCTATTAAGAAATATACGAGGTGATATGTTAAGATAAACATGAACAACATCGTTAATTAATAAACAGAGGTATTGTCATGAAAAAAATATTACTCGTATATGCAAGTATGACTGGTAATACAGAGGTCATAGCGGAAATAATTGAAGAGGCAATAAAAGAAGAAGGAATCGAAATTACCGTTCGAGAATCCCTTCGTGCTAATCCAAAAGAAATGCTAAAATATGATGGAATTATACTTGGTTCCTACACATACGAAGGCGGCGTCATTGCTGATGAATTTATGATTTTTTACGAAGAAATGGACGCTTATGATTTATCTGGAAAAACCGTAGCGGTATTCGGATCCGGTGATTCCTTTTACGAACAAACATACTGTGCTGCAGTAGATTTGATTTCTGAAAAATTAACTGATATTGGGGCAACAGTCGTTTTAGAAGGGCTCAAAGTTGATTTAATGCCTGAGGGCGAAGAAGAAGAACGATGCCGTCAATTCGGGAAAGAATTTGCAAAAAAAATACTAGAATCAACAAATGGGTAAATACTCTTAATTTTTGGAGGGAAGCAAAATGGAACTAACTGTATATCTGGCCGGCCAAATCCATGATGATTGGCGGGAACAACTTATTCAAAAAGCGAAGGAAAAAAACTTGCCACTTCACTTTGTTTCTCCACAAACGAATCACGATAAATCAGATGATATTGGGGAAGAAATACTTGGTAAACAACCAAATAATTTCTTTAGAGACGATGCCGCGTCGAGTATTAATAATTTTCGTACACAAGTTCTTATGCAAAAATCAGATGTCGTTATTGCTCTCTTCGGGGAAAAATATAAACAGTGGAATACAGCAATGGATGCAAGTGCTGCAATTACTATGAATAAGCCGACAATAATTGTTCGCCCGGATTCTTTAATTCAT